>NZ_JBISWJ010000009.1:0-47061 GCF_044462225.1 Kocuria kalidii
CAGGCGCAGGCCGGCTCGCTGCTCGACGGCGTGCGCCGGATCGGCCCGGTCAAGGTCCTCGCCCACGAGATGGGCGAGGTCTCCGGCGCCGACGACGTCCGCTCGCTGGCGCTCGACCTGCGCGGCCGGATGACGGCCGAGCCGTTCGTCGTCGCCGTCACGGGCGTGGCCAAGGGCCGGCCCCTCGTCCTGGTGGCCACCACCGAGGGCGCCCGGGACGCCGGCGTGAAGGCCGGTCGGCTCGTGCGCACCGCGGCCGAGGTGCTCGGCGGCGGCGGCGGCGGGAAGGACGACGTCGCCCAGGGCGGCGGGCAGGACGCCTCCCGGGTCGGGGCCGCCCTGGACGCGGTGCTGGCCGACATCGACCGGGCGACGGGCGGCGCCGCCGCGTGAGCGACGCCTACGTCAGGGGACGGCGGATGGGGGTCGACGTCGGCCTCGTCCGCGTCGGGGTGGCCCTGTGCGACCCCGACGGCATCCTCGCGACACCGCTCACCACGCTGCGTCGCGATCCCCGCAAGGGCTTCGACGTGAAGCTGCTGGCCGGGCTGGTGCAGGAGCACGACGCCGTCGCCGTGTACGTGGGCCTGCCCCGCAGCCTGGACGGCGGGGAGAACGCCTCGACCGTGATGGCCCGGGACTACGCCGCGGCGCTCGTGCGGCGGCTGCGGGCCAAGGGCCGGGACGTGCCGGTGCGGCTGGTCGACGAGCGCCTGAGCACCGTGGACGCGCACCGTTCGCTCCTGGAGGCCGGGGTCTCCCGCCGCGACCACCGTGACAAGGTCGACCAGGTGGCCGCGGCCACCATCCTGCAGAGCGCCGTGGACCGGGCCAGGACCACCGGTGCGGAGCCCGGTGCGCCGGTGGACCCACCGGTCGCCCCGCCGGTCCCCGGCGGCGCGGATCCGGCCGTCGCGCATAATGGAAGTGACCACGGCGGGAGGACTCCCGCCGGGAGGCAGCACGGGGGACCCGCAGCCGAGGCGGGGAGCACCGCCGCGGACACCGCCCAGGACCCCGCCGAAGCGCCCGACACGGCGCGGACGGCCCCGTTGACGACCACCGATCCGGACGGAGAGCATTCGTGAGCGACGACCCGTACAACCAGTCGGCGTCCCGTCGACCCGAGGGGGCTCGCGAGTCCTCCGGCGGCGCCGGCGGGCTGGGCAGCCTGCTGGACGCCCCGTCGTCGCGGGAGCCCGGATCGGGCCTGCGCGGCGCCTTCGAGCACGAGGAGCTGACGGCGGAGCAGCTCAAGCGGCGGCAGCGGCGCGGCCGCGTGTCGCTGACCACGGCCATCGCCCTGTTCCTGCTCGCCGCGCTGATCACGGTGTCCGTGCTCGGCTCGACCTTCGGGTGGTTCGAGACCCGGGACTACCGCGGCGACGGCGACGACCCCGTCACCTTCACCGTGGCCGAGGGCGCCACCACCGGACAGATCGCCGTGGCCCTCGAGCAGGAGGGGATCGTGGCGGACGCCGAGACGTTCATCGAGACCTACCAGGAGGACCACGCCGAGGAGTTCATCCAGCCGGGCCAGTACGAGCTGCGCACCGAGATGAGCTCGGAGGCCGCCGTGGGAGCGCTCATGGAGGAGGAGGAGGCGACCCACTACGCCGCCGTCAACCGGACCCTGCGGATGTCCGACGTCTTCGGGATCCTCAGCGAGTCCACCGGCATCCCCGTCTCCGAGTTCGAGGCCTACCGGGAGAACACGGGGAACTTCGGGATCCCCGACCGCTTCCCGACGCTCGAGGGCTGGCTGCACCCGGGGGAGTACCGGTTCCCGCTGGACGCCTCGGCGGAGCAGATCCTGCAGGACATGGTGGACCGCACCCGGTCGACGCTCGAGAACAACGGCATCACCGACGAGGAGGAGATCTTCGAGGTGCTCACCATCGGCTCGATCATCGAGTTCGAGGTCCAGCCCGAGCACTACGACGTCGTGGCCGGCGCGATCGAGAACCGGCTCGAGAACCCCGAGGGCGAGACCGCCGGGTTCATCCAGTCCGACGCGTCCGTGACCTACGGCCTCGACCGCCGCAGCTACGACTTCTCGGAGGAGGAGCGCCGCGACGAGTCCAACCCGTACAACACCTTCGCCAACCCCGGCCTGCCGGTGGGCCCCATCGGGTCCCCGGGCGACGCCGCCATCGCGGCGGCCGCCGATCCCCAGGACAACGACTACTACTTCTGGGTGACCGTGAACCTCGAGACGGGCGAGACGAAGTTCTCCGAGACCTACGCCCAGCACCTCGAGTACGTCGAGGAGTACAACCAGTGGTGCAGCGAGAACGAGGGCCGGTGCGGGTGAGCCCCGCCCGCGCCGCCGTGGTCGGCCACCCCGTCGGCCACTCGCGCTCCCCGGACCTGCACCGGGCCGCGTACGCGGTGCTCGGGGACGCCGTGGACTACGGCGCCCACGACCTGGTCGAGGAGCAGCTCCGGCCGTTCGTGGACGCCCGCCGGGGGCACCCCGACTGGCGCGGGCTGTCGGTGACCATGCCCCTCAAGACGGTGGCCGCCGAGTGCTCCGACGAGCTCACGGACCTCGGCGACGCCGTCGGTGCGGTCAACACCCTCGTGCTGCGCCCCGACGGGACGGTGCTGGGCCACAACACCGACGTCGCCGGCATCGTGGGCGCGGTGCTCGCGGCGGGCGCCGTGCCCGCCGCCCCGAAGGCCGCGGTCCTGGGCGGGGGTGGCACGGCCACGGCGGCGGTCGCCGCCGCCCAGCGGCTCGGGGCGTCCTCCGCGGACGTGTTCGTGCGCTCGGCCGCCCGCGCCGGGCGCGCCGTGGAGGCGGGGCGCCGGCTCGGGATCCCGGTGCACCTGCGGCCGTGGGACGAGGCACCCGGCCGCCTGGCCGACTACGACGTGGTCGTCTCCACCCTGCCCCCGCACGGCGCGGACGACCTCGCGGCCCGGCTGTCGGCCGCGGCCCCGGCGACCACGGGCGTGCTCCTGGACGCCGCCTACGACCCGTGGCCGTCGGCGATCGCCGGGGTCTGGGCGCGGGCCGGGGGAGCGGTGGCCCCGGGACTCGATATGCTGATCTTCCAGGCGGTCGACCAGATCCGGCTGTTCACCGGCCGCGACCTCGGCGCACCCCTGCCCCGCGAGCAGGACGTGGTCGCCGCGATGTGCACGGCGGTGGGGCGACCCGTGCGCGTCGTCCCGTCCCTGCCCCGCACCTGAGACCTGTCGGCAGGACCCGCCCCTCCCGGGCGCTGCCGCCGAGACCCCCGAACGGAAAAGAGTGGTTATGTTGCGTTGGCTCACGGCCGGCGAGTCGCACGGCGAGGCGCTCGTCGGGATCATCGAGGGCGTGCCCGCGGGGGTGCCGCTGACCAGCCAGGACGTCCGCGACGCCCTGGCCCGCCGCCGGCTCGGCTACGGGCGGGGCGCGCGGATGAAGTTCGAGCAGGACCAGGTCCGCCTGCTGGGCGGGGTGCGCCACGGCGTGACGCAGGGCGGCCCGGTGGCGATCGAGATCGCCAACACCGAGTGGCCCAAGTGGCGCGACGTCATGTCCGCCGACCCCGTGGACCCGGAGGTGCTCGAGGGCCGCGCCCGCAACGCGCCCCTGACCCGCCCCCGCCCCGGGCACGCCGACCTCACCGGCATGCAGAAGTACGGCTTCGACGAGGCCCGCCCCGTGCTCGAGCGGGCCAGCGCCCGCGAGACCGCCACGCGCGTGGCCCTCGGCGCCGTCGCCGCGAAGATCCTCGAGGCCGTGGGCGTCCGGCTGGTCTCGCACACGACCGCGGTGGGCGACGTCAGCGCTCCGGTGGACGCCCCGCGCCCGCTGCCCTCCGACGTGCCCGCCCTCGACGCCGACCCCCTGCGCTGCTTCGACACCGCCACGGCGGAGGCCATGGTGGCGGCGGTGGACGCCGCGCACCGGGCCGGGGAGACCCTCGGGGGTGTCGTCGAGGTCCTGGCCCACGGGCTGCCGCCGGGGCTGGGCTCCTACGTGCACTGGGACCGCCGGCTCGACTCGCGCCTCGCCGGTGCCCTGATGGGCATCCAGGCCATCAAGGGCGTCGAGGTCGGGGACGGGTTCCTCACCGCGGCGCGGCCGGGGTCCGCGGCCCACGACGAGATCTCCCGCGGCGCGGACGGCGTCGTGCGCCGGGTGAGCAACCGGGCCGGCGGGATCGAGGGCGGCATGTCGATCGGTGACGTGCTGCGCGTGCGCGCGGCCATGAAGCCCATCGCGACCGTGCCCAAGGCCCTGCGCACCGTCGACGTCGCCACCGGCGAGGCCGCCCGGGCCCACCACCAGCGCTCCGACGTCTGCGCCGTGCCCGCCGCGGGCGTGGTCGCCGAGTCGATGGTCGCCCTCGTGCTCGCCGACGCCGTGACGGAGAAGTTCGGCGGGGACTCGATCGCCGAGACCGTCCGCAACAAGGACGCCTACCTCGCCGCGATCCCGGAGACCCTGCACTCCTCCGGCGAGCTCGGCCGGTTCGAGGACGACGCGGCCGTGGCACGCGAGGACCACATGGGCGATCCCCTCGTCGCCCCCGTCGAGACGGGGGAGGGCCGGCCGTGAACGCGCAGTTCCCCGCCCCGGGCGACAACGCGGCGACCCCCCAGCGGCCCGTGGTGCTCATCGGGCCCATGGCCGCCGGGAAGTCGTTCCTAGCGCTGCACATGTCCAAGTTCTACGGCTACGACTTCGTCGACGCCGACCAGGTCATCGTCTCCCGCTACGGGCTCATCTCGAAGATCTTCGCGGAGCACGGCGAGAAGTACTTCCGCGACCTCGAGGCGGACACCGTCGCCGAGATCCTCCGGGACCCCGACCACGCCGACGCGATCTTCTCCGTGGGCGGGGGCGCGCCCGTGACCCCCTCCACCCGGGAGCTGCTGCGCCACGAGCTCGTCGCCTACCTGGAGGTGGACACCGCGACCGTGCTGCCCCGGATCAGCGGCAACCGGACCCGCCCCATGCTCCAGCCGGACCCGCAGCGGCGCTGGCAGGAGCTCTACGAGGCCCGGCGCGCCTGCTACGAGGAGCTCGCCGACATCACCCTCGACGGCCGGGGCGACCGGCCCGTCGCCGAGATCGGCGCGGACCTCGAGGCGGAGATCACCCGCCTGCGCTCCCGGCCGACCGCCGGCGGCACCACCACCGACAGCACCCAGGAGGTCCAGGCATGAGCGGCTCCGTCCCCGGCACCGTCACGACGATCCCCGTCACGGGCGACCGTCCGTCCGAGAACTACGACGTGCTCGTCGGCCACGGGCTGCTCGGGCAGGTCCCGGGCGTGCTCGGCGACCGGG
Organism: Kocuria kalidii; assembly: GCF_044462225.1. Taxonomy (NCBI): domain Bacteria; kingdom Bacillati; phylum Actinomycetota; class Actinomycetes; order Micrococcales; family Micrococcaceae; genus Kocuria; species Kocuria kalidii. Next base: position 5,293 of record NZ_JBISWJ010000009.1, read on the forward strand.
TCCAGCGCGTGCTGGTCATCCACCCGCGGGCGCTGCGCAGCACCGGGGACGTGGTCATGGAGGAGCTGCGCGGCCGGGGCTACGAGGCGTTCACGGCCGAGATCCCCGACGCCGAGGAGGGCAAGCACGTCCAGGTGGCGTCCTTCTGCTGGCAGGTCCTGGGGCAGAACGACTTCACCCGCTCGGACGCGATCGTCTCCGTGGGCGGGGGCGCGGTCTCGGACCTCGCGGGCTTCGTGGCCGCCACCTGGCTGCGCGGGGTGCGCGTGGTGCACGTGCCCACCACCCTGCTGGGCATGGTCGACGCCGCCGTGGGCGGCAAGACCGGCATCAACACCGCCGAGGGCAAGAACCTGGTGGGCGTCTTCCACCCACCCGCGGCCGTGCTGTGCGACCTCGACACCCTGCGGACGCTGCCCGAGAACGAGCTGCTCACGGGCATGGCCGAGGTCGTCAAGTGCGGTTTCATCGCCGACGAGCGGATCCTCGAGCTGATCGAGACCCACCCGCAGGCGGTGCGCGACTCGCAGTCGGAGGTGGTGCGCGAGCTGGTGGAGCGCAGCGTCCGCGTCAAGGCCGAGATCGTCTCCGGCGACCTGCGCGAGGCCGGGCGGCGGGAGGTGCTCAACTACGGACACACCCTCGGGCACGCGATCGAGCACAACGAGCGCTACCAGTGGCGCCACGGCGCGGCGGTCGCCGTGGGGCTGGTCTTCGCCGCGGAGCTCGCCCGCACCGCGGGGAGCCTCGCCGACGACGTCGTGGAGCGCCACCGCAGCGTCCTCACCTCCCTGGGCCTGCCGACGACCTACCGGTGGGACCAGTGGCCGCGGCTGCTGGAGGTCATGAAGCGGGACAAGAAGACCCGCGGGAACCTGCTGCGCTTCGTCGTCCTCGACGCCGTCGGCAGGCCGCGCGTCCTCGAGGTGCCCGACCAGGCCATCCTCTTCGCGACGTACCAGGAGATCGCCGAGGGCGCGCCCAGCTAGACTGGTCCGCGGTCCGGGGCGACGCCCTCCGACCCCACCGACCTGCCGACGACGCAGACAGACTAGAGAGAGAACCTGTGGCTACCACCAACGACATCAAGAACGGCACCGTGCTCAAGCTCGAGGGCAACCTGTGGAACGTCATCGAGTTCCAGCACGTGAAGCCGGGCAAGGGCGGGGCGTTCGTGCGCACCAAGATGCGCAACATCACCTCCGGCAAGGTGGTCGACAAGACCTTCAACGCGGGCGCCAAGGTCGAGACCGCCACCGTGGACCGCAGCGAGTACCAGTACCTGTACCAGGACGGCGCCGACTACGTCTTCATGGACAACAAGAACTACGACCAGATCACCGTTCCCGGCGAGGTGGTGGGCGACGCCGCGAACTTCATGCTCGAGAACATCAACGCGACGATCGCGCTGCACGACGGCGCCCCCCTCTACATCGAGCTGCCCGCCTCCGTGGTCCTGGAGATCACCTACACCGAGCCGGGCCTGCAGGGCGACCGCTCCACGGGCGGCACCAAGCCCGCCACCGTGGAGACCGGCTACCAGATCCAGGTGCCGCTGTTCCTCGAGCAGGGCACCAAGGTCAAGGTCGACACCCGCACGGGTGACTACCTGGGCCGCGTCAACGAGTGAGCGCCCGGGGCAAGGCGCGCCGGCGCGCCGTCGAGATCCTCTTCGAGGCCGAGCAGCGCCACGAGGACGCCCGCGAGGTCATGGAGCGCCGCCGGCTGCACAGCGACTCGCTCGTCTCCCCGTACGCCGAGGAGCTCGTGCTGGGCGTCACGATGCGCCGGGGCGAGCTCGACGAGTACCTGGAGACCTACTCGCAGGGGTGGACCCTCGAGCGGATGCCGGCCGTGGACCGCAACATCCTGCGCGTGGGCGCCTGGGAGCTGCTGTACAACGACGACGTCCCGGACCCGGTCGCGGTGGCCGAGTCCGTGAACCTCGCCAAGGAGCTCGCGGGGGACGACTCCCCGCGCTTCGTCAACGGCCTGCTGGGCCGCCTGCAGAAGATGAAGCCGACCCTGCTCGGCTGAGCGCACGTCCCGCCGGGCGGGCGGTACGATCCCGGCAGGGCCGGTGGTGACCGGGGGTGGTCCGATGACAGGTCCCGCGCTGTCCCTGCGGGGCGTCTCCACGCACTACGGGTCCGTGCGCGCCGTCGACGGCGTCTCCCTCGACGTCGCCCCGGGGGAGCTCTACGCGCTGCTCGGGCTCAACGGCGCCGGGAAGACCACGGTGATGCGGACGGTCCTCGGCATGGTGCGCCCCGCGGCCGGCGCCGTCACCGTCCTCGGACACGGACTGGGACACGGTCGCAGCGACCGGCCGGTCTGGTCCCGGGTCGGCTACCTGGTGGAGGCGGCCTCCGCCTACCCGGAGCTGACCGTGCGCGAGAACCTGGAGGTCGCCCGCCGGCTGCACCGGCTGCGGTCGCGGACCGCCGTGCCGGAGGCCGTGGAGCTGTTCGGGCTGGGCGAGTACGCCGACCGCCGAGCCCGCGCCCTCTCCCAGGGCAACCTGCAGCGGCTCGCCCTGGCCCGGGCGATGCTGCACCGTCCGTCCCTGCTGGTCCTGGACGAGCCGGTCAACGGCCTGGACCCGGCCGGCGTCGTCGAGGTGCGGGCCCTGCTCGAGCGCCTGGCCCGCGAGCACGGCACCGCGATCCTGCTCTCCAGCCACATCCTCGGGGAGGTCGCCCGCGTCGCGGACCGGATCGGGGTCCTGCACCGGGGCGGGCTGATCGACGAGTTCTCCACGGCCGCCCTGCCCGCGCGCGTCCGCCACCGCCTGGAGCTCACCACGCGCGACGACGCCCGCGCGGTGCAGGTCCTGGCCGCCGCCGGGTACGCACCGCACAGGGAACCGCACGCGGTCGTGCTCGGCGGGGAGCGGGCGACCCTCCGGCCGGACGCCGTGGCCGCCGCCCTGGTCCACGGCGGCGTGCCGCCCACGGGGCTCGCGGTGGTCCGGGAGGACCTCGAGACCTACTTCCTGCGCCTCGTGGGCGCCCGTCCGCCGCAGGAGGGCTCCCGTGACCGGTGAGCTGGCGGCCGCGGTGCACGCGGAGGCCCTGAAGCTGCGCCGGTCCCGGATGCCGTGGGCGAGCGCCGGCGCCATGGTCCTCGCCGGTGCGGTCGGGGCGTTCTTCATGTACGTGCTCCAGGACGTCGACCGGGCCCGCTCGCTGGGGCTGCTGGGGACCAAGGCCCAGCTCACCGGCGGGTCCGCCGACTGGCCGGGGTACTTCGCCCTGACCGCGCAGACCGTCTCGGTGGGCGGGCTGATCGTCTTCGGGACCGCCGTGATCTGGCTCTTCGGCCGGGAGTTCTCCGACCGGACGGCCACGGACCTGCTGGCCCTGCCCACCTCCCGCACCGCCGTGGTCCTGGCGAAGCTCCTGCTGGGCCTCGTCTGGTGCGTGCTGCTCACCGTGCTCCTCCTGCTGCTGGTGCTGGTCCTCGGCGCCGCTCTCGCCCTGCCCGGGTGGACCGGCGAGGCCGCCCTGCGCGGGGCCGGCGCCGTCCTGGGGACCGGCCTGCTCACCGCGGGCCTGGCCGCGCCCTACGGGCTGGCCGCGAGCGTGGGGCGGGGCTACCTGCCCGCCGTGGCGGTCCTGTTCCTCACCGTCCTCCTGGCCCAGGTGCTCGCCGCCGTCGGGCACGGCGCGTGGTTCCCCTGGGCGGTGCCCGCCCTGCTCGCCGGGACCGCCGGCCCGGTCCCGGCGGACATCGGCTGGGCCGGGCCCCTGAGCGTGCTGCTCGTGGCCCTCGCCTCGGCCGCGGCCACCGCGCTGTGGTGGGAGCGGGCCGACCACAGCGCCTGACCCGCCCGTGGGGGACGGGCCGGCGAGGACCACGGCAGGGCGGGGGCGGTGGCGCCGCTGTGCTAGTTTGGGGCGAGCAAGCAACCTTTAAGTCCGTCCTGTGAGGCGGGGAAGGAGGCGGCACCCATGAACGACGACAGCCCCGCGGCCGGTCCCTCGACGGGACCCGCAGCCGCGCGCGTCATCCTCTCGGCAGCCGACATCGACCGCGCCCTGACGCGCATCGCCCACGAGATCCTCGAGGCCAACAAGGGCAGCTCGGACCTCGTCCTGCTCGGCATCCCGCGCCGCGGCTATCCGCTGGCCCAGCGGATCGCCGCGAAGATCGCCGCCACCGACCCCGGCTTCGACGCCGCCGCGAGCCTCGGCCAGCTGGACGTGACGATGTTCCGCGACGACCTGCGCAAGAACCCCGCCCGCGCCCCCCAGCCGACCCGCATCCCCGTGCGGGGCATCGACGGGCGCACCGTGGTCCTCGTCGACGACGTCCTGTACTCCGGGCGCACCGTGCGCGCCGCCCTCGACGCCCTCGTGGACGTCGGCCGCCCCCGCGTGGTCCGTCTCGCCGTGCTCGTCGACCGCGGCCACCGGGAGCTGCCCATCCGCGCCGACCACGTGGGCAAGAACCTGCCGACGTCCTCCCAGGAGAAGGTCCGGGTCCGCCTGGCCGAGACCGACCCGGAGCCCCGCGCGGACGAGAACGCCGACTGCGTCGTGATCGAGTCCACCGTGCCGGGGGACGGCGCATGAGGCACCTGCTGTCCACGAAGGACCTCTCCTACGACGCCGCCCTGACGTTCCTGGACACCGCGGACCAGATGGCCGACGTCGGCCAGCGCTCCGTCAAGAAGCTCCCCGCGCTGCGGGGCCGCACCGTGGTCAACCTCTTCTTCGAGGACTCGACCCGCACCCGCATCTCCTTCGAGACGGCCGCCAAGCGGCTGTCCGCCGACGTCCTCAACTTCTCCGCCAAGGGGTCCTCGGTCTCCAAGGGGGAGTCGCTGAAGGACACCGCCCAGACCCTCGCGGCGATGAGCGCCGACGCCGTGGTGATCCGGCACTCCGCCTCCGGCTCCCCGCAGCAGCTCGCGGAGTCCGACTGGATCGACGCCGCCGTGGTCAACGCCGGGGACGGCACGCACGAGCACCCCACGCAGGCCCTGCTCGACGCCATGACGCTGCGCCAGCACCGTGCCCGCACCGAGGGCCGCGAGAGCACCCGCGGCCTGGACCTCGAGGGCATGCACGTGGTGATCGTCGGCGACGTCCTGCACTCCCGGGTGGCCCGCTCCGACCTGTGGCTGTTCACGACCCTGGGGGCCCGCGTCACCTTCGTGGCACCGCCCACGCTGCTGCCGGTCGGCATCGCGGACTGGCCGTGCCGGGTGGTCTTCTCCCTCGACGAGGCGCTGGAGCCCGCCCCGGACGCCGTGATGATGCTCCGGGTCCAGCGGGAACGGATGCACGCCGCGTTCTTCCCGACCGCCCAGGAGTACGCCCGGGAGTGGGGGCTGACCCCCGAGCGCGTCGCCGCGCTCGACGCCGCCGGGGCGAGCACCGCCATCATGCACCCGGGGCCCATGAACCGCGGCCTGGAGATCTCCTCGGCCGCCGCGGACTCCCCGCGCTCGACGGTCCTCGACCAGGTGCGCAACGGCGTCTCCGTGCGGATGTCGGTGCTCTACCTGCTGCTCGCCGGCGACGACGTCGACCCCACCTCCACCCCGCACCCCCAGGAGCGCTGACCTCTCGTGACCTCGTACCTCATCCAGGGCGCCCAGCTGCTCGGCGAACAGACCGCCGACATCCTCGTGGAGGACGGCGTCGTCCGGCGCATCGGCCCGGACCTCGCCGGGACGGCGGTCGACGCGCGCGTCGTCGACGCCGCCGGGCTCGTGGCGCTGCCCGGGCTCGTGGACATCCACACCCACCTGCGCGAGCCGGGCCGGGAGGACGCCGAGACCGTCGAGACGGGCACCCGGGCCGCGGCGCTCGGCGGCTACACGGCCGTCTTCGCGATGGCCAACTCGGACCCCGTGGCGGACACCGCCGGCGTGGTGGAGCAGGTCCACGAGCTGGGCCGCTCCGCCGGCTGGGTCGACGTCCGGCCCGTGGGGGCCGTGACCGTGGGCCTCCGGGGGGAGCGGCTCTCGGAGATCATGGCGATGGCGGAGTCGCGCGCCCGGGTGCGGATGTTCTCCGACGACGGCATGTGCGTGCACGACCCGGTGCTGATGCGCCGGGCCCTGGAGTACGTCAAGGGCTTCGACGGCGTCGTCGCCCAGCACGCGCAGGAGCCGCGGCTGACGGAGGGCGCCCAGATGAACGAGGGCTCCGTGTCGGCCGAGCTCGGCCTGACCGGCTGGCCCGCCGTCGCGGAGGAGGCCATCATCGCCCGCGACGTGCTGCTCGCCCAGCACGTCGGCTCCCGCGTGCACATCTGCCACCTCTCCACGCGGGGCTCCGTGGACATCGTGCGCTGGGCCAAGCAGCGCGGCATCGACGTCACCGCCGAGGCCACCCCGCACCACCTGCTGCTCACCGACGAGCGGGTCCGCAGCTTCGACCCGGTGTACAAGGTCAACCCGCCGCTGCGCACGGACGAGGACGTGCACGCCCTGCGCGAGGCCGTGGCCGACGGCACGATCGACGTGATCGGCACCGACCACGCCCCGCACCCCGCCGAGGACAAGGAGTGCGAGTGGTCGTGCGCGGCCAACGGGATGACCGGGCTCGAGACCGCCCTGTCCGTGGTGCAGCTGAGCCTCGTCGACACCGGCCTCGTGACCTGGCGGGACGTCGCCCGGATCACGTCGGCGACCCCCGCCCGGATCGGCCGCCTGGACGCCCAGGGCCGGCCGCTCGCGGAGGGCGAGCCGGCGAACATCACCCTGTGGGACCCGGCCGCGGCCACCGTGGTGGACCCCGCCCGGCACGCGTCCAAGGGCCGCAACAGCCCCTACCGCGGGATGGAGCTGCCCGGCGCGGTCCGCGCGACCTTCTTCCGCGGTCACCCCACCGTCCTCGACGGGGCGCTCAACGTCCCCTTCCCGGGCGCCTGAGCCGCCCACCCGCTCCGCTCCCGCCCGCTCCGACCCCGTCCACCCGCCCGGAGGCCCCCGTCCCCATGGACCAGCTCACCACCGTGCTCGTCACGGTCATCGTCCTCGCCGTGCTGTTCGCCCTGCTCCGCCGGGGCTGGAACACCCGCGTGCGACGCCAGGCGGGGATCGCGGCGCCGCCCGCGCCGCCCGCCTGGATCGAGGAGCGCGAGCCGCGGCTCGTCGTGCCGGGCATGTACGTGAGCACCACGGAGTCCGGTGCGCCGCTCGAGCGGATCGCCGCCCACGGCCTCGGCGTCCGCGCCCGGGCCCGCGCCCTCGTCCTCGACGACGGCGTGCTCTACGACCGGGAGGGCGCCCCGGCGCTGTTCGTCCCCGCCGTGGACGTCGTGGCCGTGGGCACCAGCTCCGGGATGGTCGGCAAGTTCGTGGAGAAGGACGGGCTCGCCGTGCTCACCTGGTCGCTGGGCTCCACCGTGGTGGACACCGGCTTCCGCACCCAGCGCGCGGAGGACAAGCGGCGCTTCCTCGCCGCCGTGGAGGCGATCGCCCCGGCACCGCGCTCCTGACCCCCCGGGGCGGCACCCGCCCCGTTCCCAGCCCCCAGCCTTCCCCGCCCACAGACACGAACGTGAGGACGACCTTGAGCTCGATCACCACTGAACCCGCCGTGCTCGTGCTGGAGGACGGCCGCGTCTTCCGCGGCCGCGCCTACGGCGCGCTCGGCACCGCCCTCGGCGAGGCCGTGTTCTCCACCGGCATGACCGGCTACCAGGAGACCATCACCGACCCGTCCTACGCCGGCCAGCTGGTCGTGCAGACCGCCCCGCACATCGGCAACACCGGCGTGAACGCCGCCGACGCCGAGTCGCGGCGGATCTGGGTGTCCGGCTACGTGGTGCGCGACGCCGCCCGCCGGCCGTCCAACTGGCGCTCCGAGGGCTCCCTCGACGAGCAGCTGGCGGCGCAGGGCGTCGTCGGCATCCAGGACGTCGACACCCGGGCCGTCACCCGCCACCTGCGCGACCGCGGCGCGATGCGCGGCGGCATCTTCTCCGGGGACGCGGCCCGGCGCCCCGACGCCGAGCTCGCGGCCGAGGTCGGCGCCGCCGAGCGGATGGAGGGACGCCGGCTCGCCGAGACCGTCACCGTCCCGGAGGCCTACGTCGTCGAGCCCGCCGAGCACGGCTGGACGGGCGAGGTGCTGCACGAGCTCGTGGCGGTGGACCTGGGCATCAAGTCGATGACCCCCCACCGCTTCGCCGAGCGCGGCGTGCGCGTGCACGTGGTGCCCGCCGACACGACCTTCGAGCAGATCCGGGCCCTGGACCCGCGCGGCGTGTTCTTCTCCAACGGCCCCGGCGACCCGGCCACCGCCGAGCGGCAGGTCGGGACCCTGCGCGAGGTGCTGCGCGCCGGCATCCCGTTCTTCGGCATCTGCTTCGGCAACCAGCTGCTCGGCCGGGCCCTGGGCTTCGGCACCTACAAGCTCGTCTTCGGCCACCGGGGGATCAACCAGCCGGTGCTGGACCGGAGGACCGCGCGCGTGGAGATCACCGCCCACAACCACGGCTTCGCCGTCGACGCGCCCCTGGACGGCCCGGTCGAGGCGCCCCTGGGGGAGTTCGGGCGCGTCGAGGTCAGCCACGTGTGCCTCAACGACGACGTGGTGGAGGGGCTCAACTGCCTCGACCTGCCCGCCTTCTCGGTGCAGTACCACCCGGAGGCCGCCGCCGGCCCGCACGACGCCTCCTACCTCTTCGGCCGGTTCATCGAGCTGATGGACAGCCACCGGGACGGCCGCGCCGACCCGACCATCGACAACGCCGTCCCCGGCGGCGCGCAGGGCGCGCGACCGGACGCGGACGCAGCCACCACGGAAGGGCAGCACTGACATGCCGCGCAGGACAGATCTCACCAGCGTTCTGGTCATCGGCTCCGGGCCGATCGTCATCGGGCAGGCCGCCGAGTTCGACTACTCGGGCACGCAGGCCCTCCGGGTGCTCAAGGAGGAGGGCCTGCGGGTCATCCTCGTGAACTCCAACCCGGCGACCATCATGACCGACCCCGAGTTCGCCGACGCGACCTACGTGGAGCCCATCACCCCCGAGGTGGTGGAGAAGATCATCGCCAAGGAGCGGCCCGACGCCCTGCTGCCCACCCTGGGCGGGCAGACCGCGCTCAACACGGCGATCGCCCTCGACGGCAACGGCGTGCTCGAGAAGTACGGGGTGGAGCTGATCGGCGCGAACGTCGAGGCCATCAACCTCGGCGAGGACCGGGAGAAGTTCAAGGGCGTGGTGGAGCGCTGCGGCGCCGAGTCCGCCCGCTCGGTCATCGTGCACTCCATGTCCGAGGCCCTGGCCGCGGCCGAGGAGCTGGGTTACCCCATGGTGGTCCGCCCCTCCTTCACGATGGGCGGCCTGGGCTCGGGCATGGCCTACGACGAGCAGGACCTGCACCGCATCGCCGGCGCCGGCATCCAGTACAGCCCCACCTCCGAGGTGCTCCTCGAGGAGTCCATCCTCGGCTGGAAGGAGTACGAGCTGGAGATGATGCGCGACCGGCACGACAACGTGGTGGTCGTGTGCTCCATCGAGAACTTCGACCCCGTCGGGGTGCACACCGGCGACTCGATCACGGTGGCCCCGGCCATGACCCTGACCGACCGCGAGTACCAGAACCTGCGGGACATCGCGATCGCCGTGATCCGCGAGGTGGGCGTGGACACCGGCGGGTGCAACATCCAGTTCGCGATCGAGCCGGACACCGGCCGCGTCGTCGTCATCGAGATGAACCCGCGGGTCTCCCGCTCCTCGGCCCTCGCCTCGAAGGCCACCGGCTTCCCGATCGCCAAGATCGCCACGAAGCTCTCGCTCGGCTATACCCTCGACGAGATCCCCAACGACATCACGCGCAAGACCCCCGCGTCCTTCGAGCCGACGCTGGACTACGTCGTCGTGAAGATCCCGCGCTTCGCGTTCGAGAAGTTCCCTGCCGCGGACCCCACGCTGACCACCACCATGAAGTCGGTGGGCGAGGCCATGGCGATCGGGCGCAACTTCACCGAGGCGCTGCAGAAGGCCATGCGCTCCCTCGAGCAGAAGGACTCCAGCTTCTCGTTCGTGCGTCCCGAGCTCGACGACGACGCCCTGGCGCGGCTCGTCGACGCCACGCGGACGCCCACCACGGAGCGCATCCGGCAGGTCCAGCAGGCCCTGCTGGCCGGCGCGTCCGTGGAGCGGCTCTACGAGGCCACGGGCATCGACCCCTGGTACCTCGACCAGCTCGTGCTGCTCAACGAGGTCGCGGACGTCGTGCGCCAGGACGGCGACCTCACGGTCCGCACCCTGCGCCTGGCCAAGCGGCACGGCTTCTCCGACGCGCAGATCGGGGAGCTCACCCACCTGGCCGAGGACGTGGTGCGCGGTGTGCGCCACGCGCTGGGCATCCGTCCCGTGTTCAAGACGGTCGACACGTGCGCGGCGGAGTTCGAGGCGTTCACCCCGTACCACTACTCCTCCTACGACGAGGAGAACGAGGTGGGCCGGCACGAGCGTCCCTCGATCATGATCCTGGGCTCCGGGCCCAACCGGATCGGACAGGGCATCGAGTTCGACTACTCGTGCGTGCACGCGTCCATGGTGCTGCGCGAGGCCGGGCACGAGACCGTCATGGTCAACTGCAACCCGGAGACCGTCTCCACCGACTACGACGTCTCCACGCGGCTGTACTTCGAACCGCTGACCTTCGAGGACGTCATGGAGGTCGTCGAGGCCGAGCGGCGCACCGGCGGGCTGCTCGGGGTGTTCGTGCAGCTGGGCGGGCAGACCCCGCTCAAGCTCGCCGCCCAGCTCAAGGCCGCGGGGGTGCCGATCCTCGGCACCACCCCGGAGGCCATCGACCTCGCCGAGGACCGCGGGGAGTTCGCCCGCGTGCTCGGCGAGGCCGGCCTGCGCCAGCCGAAGAACGGCACGGCGTCCACCTTCGAGGACGCCAAGCGGATCGCGGACGACATCGGCTACCCGGTGCTCGTGCGCCCCTCGTACGTGCTCGGCGGCCGCGGCATGGAGATCGTCTACGACGAGCCGGCCCTGGCCCGCTACCTGCGCAACGCCACCGAGGTCTCGTCCGCGCGGCCGGCGCTGATCGACAAGTTCCTCGAGGACGCCATCGAGATCGACGTGGACGCCCTCTACGACGGCCGGGAGCTCTACGTGGGCGGGGTCATGGAGCACCTCGAGGAGGCCGGCATCCACTCCGGCGACTCCGCGTGCACCCTGCCCTCCATCACCCTCGGGCCGGACGTGGTCGAGCGCGTGCGCGAGGCCACCCTGGCCATCGCCCGCGGCGTGGGCGTGTGCGGGCTCATCAACATCCAGTTCGCGGTGGCCTCCGACATCCTCTACGTCATCGAGGCCAATCCGCGGGCCTCCCGCACGGTGCCGTTCGTCTCCAAGGCCACGGGCGTGCAGCTGGCCAAGGCCGCGGCCCTCATCGGCACCGGCACGACCATCGCCCAGCTCCGGGCGCAGGGGCACCTGCCCCAGCGGATCGACGGGAGCACGCTGCCGGCCTCGGCCCCCGTGGCCGTGAAGGAGGCCGTCCTGCCCTTCGCGCGGTTCCGCACCGCCGAGGGGGCCGTCGTCGACTCCCTGCTCGGCCCGGAGATGCGCTCCACCGGCGAGGTCATGGGCCTGGACAAGTACTTCGACACCGCCTTCGCCAAGGCCCAGGCCGCGGCGAACGTCTCCCTGCCCACGTCCGGGCGGATGTTCGTCTCGGTGGCCAACAAGGACAAGCGCTCCTCCATCGCCTACGTGCGGATGTTCCGCGACCTCGGCTTCGACATCCTCGCCACGGGCGGGACCGCCGACGTGCTGCGCCGCAACGGCATCGAGTCCACCGTGGTCCGCAAGATCCGGGAGACGGCCCCCGGGGAGCGGACCATCGTGGACCTCATCGCGGACGGGGAGATCGACCTGATCTTCAACACGCCCGCCGGCGGTGCCGCCCGGGGGGACGGCTACGAGATCCGCGCCGCGGCCACGAGCGTGGGCGTGCCCCTGATGACCACGGTCTCCGTGCTCGGCGCCGCCCTGCAGGCCGTCACGGCGCTGCGCTCCTACACGTGGGACGTGACGAGCCTGCAGGAGCACGAGCAGCGCCTGGCGGCCCTCGTGCGCGCCGAGGAGCCCGAGGTCGTTCGTGCCTGAGCTCCCCGCCCCCGCGCCGGCCGCACCCGGTCGTGCACCCTTCGGCGCGCGGCTGGGTGCGGCGATGGACGCGCACGGCCCGCTGTGCGTGGGCATCGACCCGCACCCCGGCCTGCTCGAGGCCTGGGGCCTGCCCCGCTCCGCCGAGGGACTGCGCCGGTTCGCGCTGACGGTCCTGGAGGCGGCGGCGGGCCACGCCCCGGCGGTCAAGCCGCAGGTGGCGCTGTTCGAGGCCTACGGGTCCGCCGGCTTCGCGGTGCTCGAGGAGCTCCTCGGGCTGGCCCGTTCGGCCGGCCTGCTGACCGTCGCCGACGCCAAGCGCGGCGACATCGGCTCCACCATGGAGGCCTACGCGGCCGCGTGGCTGGGGGAGGGGTCCCCGCTCGCCGCCGACGCCGTCACCCTGAGCCCCTACCTCGGCGTCGAGTCGCTGCGCCCCGCCCTGGACCTGGCCGCCCGCACCGGGCGCGGCACGTTCGTCCTGGCGCTCACGTCCAACCCGGAGGGCCGCTCCGTCCAGCACGCCGGGGGCCGGGAGTCGGTGGCCCGCTCCGTGTGCGCCGCGGCCGGGGCCGAGAACGCCCGGCTCCTCGGGGCGGCGGGCGGGTCGGCCGCCCGGGCCGGCCTGGGCTCGTGCGGGCTCGTGGTGGGCGCCACGGTCGGGAACGCCCTGACCGAGCTGGGCATCGACCTGACGGCGGTGCGCGGCCCGCTGCTCGCCCCGGGCTACGGCGCCCAGGGCGCCCGCGCCGAGGACCTCCCGGTCGTGTTCGGCGCCGCGGGCGGCCAGGTGCTCGCCGCCTCGAGCCGGGCGATCCTGCGGCAGGGACCGGACGTGCCGGCGCTGCGGGAGGCGGTCCGGCGCTCCGCCGGGGAGCTGGCGGCCGCCCTGGGCTGAAGCCCCCGGGCGCGTCCGCGCGCGCCCCCGCCGGTCCCCGGCGACGACACCCCTGGTCACACGCCGGTCGTGTCGCCCCGTGTTGAATCGATCTTCATGTAGTTTCTTTAGCAAACGGGCTGTCCGTCCTTCCGAGGGACGGGGGCTGCAGTCCGTGGCGACGAGGAGGAACCACATGGCACTGCGTCCGTTGACCGACGACGAGCGAGCCGCCGCGAGGGAGAAGGCCACCAGGGCACGGACCGCGCGTGCCGACGTGAAGAAGGGGCTGCGCGAACGCCGGACGACGGTCGCCGAGATCCTCGACCGGGCGGACCGGGACGAGGCCGTGAGCCGGCTCAAGGTCTCCGACCTGCTGGAGGCCACCCCCGGCATCGGCAAGGTGCGCTCGGCGGCCATCATGGACGAGATCGGCATCGCCCGGACGCGCCGGCTGCGCGGGCTCGGCGTGCACCAGCGCAGGGCGCTCATCGAGTACATCGACCGCTGAGATCGAGTGCCTCGACCGCTGAGGCGGACGGGCGGGGCGCGGGAGGGCCGGGCGGCATCGGCTAGATTGGGGGAAACACCCCAGTCCCAGGAGGATGCCCGTGAGTCCCGACGCGCCCCGCGCCGCGCGCCCGTCCCTGACCGTGCTCGCCGGGCCCACCGCCGTGGGCAAGGGCACGGTCTCGACCTACGTCCGGGACCACTACCCCCAGGTCTGGCTGTCCGTCTCCGTGACCACCCGGGACCCCCGGCCCGGGGAGGTCGACGGCACCCACTACTTCTTCGTCTCCGACGAGGAGTTCGACGCGATGGCGCGCGACGGCCAGCTGCTCGAGTGGGCCGTGGTGCACAACTCGCACCGGTACGGCACGCTGCGCTCCACCGTGGAGCAGGCGCTGGCGGGCGGGCGCAGCGTCCTCCTGGAGATCGACCTGCAGGGCGCCCGGCAGATCCGCAACACCATGCCCGAGGCGAACTTCGTGTTCCTCGCCCCGCCCAGCTGGGACGAGATGGTCGCCCGGCTCGTGGGCCGGGGCACCGAGACCGCCGCGGAACAGCGGGTCCGGCTGGAAACCGCTAAACTGGAGCTCGCGGCCGAACCGGAGTTCGACCACACCGTCGTCAACGACCGCGTCGAGCGCGCCGCCGCCGAACTCGTGCGGCTCATGGGGATCGCCTCCGAGCCCGCGTCCTGATACCCGCCCACCCCGTCTGGAGCAATCGCTTGTCTACCCACACCGAAGGCATTATCAACCCGCCGATCGACGCCCTGCTGAAGAAGTCCGACTCCAAGTACGGGCTCGTCATCTTCGGTGCCCGGCGCGCCCGGCAGATCAACGCCTACTACTCGCAGCTGCACGAGGGCCTGTTCGAGTACGTCGGTCCGCTCGTGGACACCCAGCTCAACGAGAAGCCGCTGTCCATCTCCTTCCGCGAGATCGACGAGGGACTCATCGAGGGCCGCCCGGTCGAGCACGCCGGCTTCGCCGAGAACGGCCAGCTCACCACGGAGGCCGACCTCGCCGCCGACGTGTTCGGCGCCGACTTCTTCGCCCAGGGCACCGACGAGAGCGCCGTCGACTTCTCCGCGGACACCGCCTTCTCCGCCGGCCCGTCCGTGGACTTCTCCTCGGGCTCCGAGTCCCCGGCCGAGCCGCTGGGCGACCTCCCCGGCAGCGGCGAGGACAACCCCGCCAACGGTGCCGGTGACGCCGCGGACGCCGCCCCGGAGGAGCCGGGGCGGGAGCCCGGGGACCTCCAGGACCAGTGATCCGGCCGGCTCCCCGCGGCCCGGTGCGCCCGGCATGAGGATCGTCCTCGGTGTCGGCGGGGGCATCGCCGCCTACAAGGCGGCGCTGCTCCTGCGGCTGTTCACCGAGAGCGGCCACACGGTGGTGCCCGTCCCCACCGCGGCCGCGCTGCGGTTCGTGGGCGCCCCCACCTGGGAGGCCCTCTCGGGCGAGCGCGTCAGCACGGACGTCTTCGACCGGGTGGACGAGGTCAACCACGTCCACCAGGGACAGGCCGCGGACCTCGTCGTCGTCGCCCCGGCGACCGCCGACCTGCTGGCGCGCGCCGCCCACGGGCACGCCGACGACCTGCTGACCACCACGCTGCTGGCCACGCGCGCCCCGGTGCTCTTCGCCCCGGCGATGCACACCGAGATGTGGCTCAACCCGGCCGTGCAGGCCAACGTCGCGGCCCTGCGGGCCCACGGCCACGCGGTCCTCGAGCCCGCCGTGGGCCGGCTCACGGGCCCCGACTCCGGCCCCGGCCGGCTCCCCGAGCCCGAGGCCATCCGGGACGCCGCGCTGCGCCTGGCCGGCCGGGGCGGCGCCCCCGACGGTCCGCTGTCCGGCGTGCGGGTCCTGGTCAGCGCGGGCGGCACCCGCGAGCCCCTGGACCCCGTCCGGTTCCTGGGCAACCGCTCCTCCGGCAAGCAGGGCGTGGCGGTCGCCGCCGCCGCCCGGGACGCCGGGGCCGCCGTGACGCTCGTGGCCGCGCACCTGGAGACGCCGGTGCCCGCCGGCGTGGAGGTCGTGCACGCCGGCACGGCCGAGCAGCTGCGCCGGGCGTGCGTGCGGGGCGCGGCGCGGTCCGACGTCGTGGTGATGGCGGCCGCGGTGGCCGACTACCGTCCGGCCCGGATCGCGGACGCCAAGCTGAAGAAGGCCGAGGACGGGTCCAACCCCGTGCTCGAGCTCGTGCGCAACCCCGACGTCCTCAAGGAGCTCGTGGACCTGCGCAACACCGCCCGGCGCCGACAGCTCCTGGTCGGCTTCGCCGCCGAGACCGGCGACGCCGAGACCGACCCCCTGACGTTCGGGCGCCGCAAGCTCGCCCGCAAGGGGTGCGACCTGCTGGCCGTGAACCACGTGGGGGAGAACCTCGTGTTCGGCCAGGACACCACCTCCCTGACCGTGCTCAGCGCCGCCGGCGGCCCCGAGCAGGTCCTCGAGGGGTCGAAGACGGACGTGGCCCGCGGGCTCGTGGCGCGCATCGCGCAGGAACTGGCCGGCGTCCGCGCCTGACCCGGGTGCGGCCCCGCACCCGCACCCGGACCCGGTGCGGACGGCACGCCACTGCACGGCACCGGCAGTCCACGGCACCGGCATGCGCGGCACGGCGCTGCGCCGTCCGGGGCGCCCGGTAGTGTGGTCTCCCGTGAGCGAGACGACCCAGCACCTGAGACTGTTCACCTCCGAGTCCGTCACGGAGGGACACCCCGACAAGATTTGCGACCAGATCAGCGACTCCATCCTGGACGACCTCCTGCGCCAGGACCCCGAGTCCTCGGTGGCGGTCGAGACCATGGTGACCACCGGGCTGGTGCACGTGGCCGGCGAGGTGAAGACCCGCGGGTACGTGGAGATCCCCAACGTGGTGCGCAAGACGCTGCTCGACATCGGCTACAACTCCTCGGTGCACGGCTTCGACGGCGAGTTCTGCGGGGTCTCCATCAGCGTGGGGGAGCAGTCCCCGGAGATCTACGAGGGCGTGTTCCAGTCCCTCGAGCTGCGCGAGGGCACCGCCCGCGACGCCCGCGACGCACAGGGCGCCGGGGACCAGGGCATCATGTTCGGCTACGCGTCCGACGAGACCGAGGTGCTCATGCCGGCGCCGATCTTCATCGCCCACCGCCTGTCCGAGCAGCTCACCCGCGTGCGCAAGACCGCCGTGCTGCCGGGTCTGCGCCCCGACGGCAAGACGCAGGTCACACTCGGCTACGACGGCCACCGGCCGGTGGCCGTCGACACCGTGGTCGTCTCCTCCCAGCACGTCGAGGGCTACGACCTCGACCAGCTCGCCTCCGACCTGCGGCAGAGCGTGGTGGACCCCGTCCTGGAGGAGACCGGGCTGGACCTGTCCGGGACCCAGGTCATCATCAACCCGGCCGGCAACTTCGTGCGCGGCGGCCCCGTGGGGGACGCCGGCCTGACCGGGCGCAAGATCATCGTGGACACCTACGGCGGCATGGCCCGCCACGGCGGGGGCGCCTTCTCCGGCAAGGACCCGTCGAAGGTCGACCGCTCCGCCGCCTACGCGATGCGCTGGGTGGCCAAGAACGTCGTGGCCGCCGGTCTCGCCGACCGCGTCGAGGTGCAGGTGGCCTACGCCATCGGGCGGGCCGCCCCGGTCGGTCTCTACGTCGAGACCTTCGGCACCGAGCACGTCGACCCCCTGCGGATCGAACGCGCCATCCACGAGGTGTTCGACCTGCGGCCCCTGGCCATCATCGAGGACCTCGACCTCAAGCGGCCCATCTACGCGCGCACCGCCGCGCACGGGCACTTCGGCCGTTCCGACCCCGAGTTCACGTGGGAGCGCACCGACCGCGTCGCGGACCTGCGGTCGGCCGCCGGGATCTGACCGTGGACCCGGAGGACGCCGGGGGCGCCGCGGAGGGCCCGCGGCAGCTGTCGCTCCTCTCGGGCTTCCCCCCGCGCCCGCCGCGCGACGACGCGAAGGGCGTGGGCGCCGTCTCACCGGCGGCCAGCGACCCCGTGGCCCGGGTGCTGCTGGACACGCACGTCCCCCACCTGGACCGTCCGTTCGACTACCTCGTGCCGGCCGAGCTCGCCGACGCGGCCGTGCCGGGCGCGCGGGTCAAGGTCGGCTTCGGAGGCCAGGACCTGACGGGCTACGTGCTCGCGCGCACCGCCGACTCCGAGGTGATGCACCGGATCCAGCCGCTGCGCCGGGTGCTGTCCCCGCTGCCCGTGCTGTCCCCGGAGGTCGCGCTGCTGGCCGAGGACGTCGCCGCCCGCTGCGCCGGCACGACCGCGGACGTCGTGCGGGTCGCCGTCCCGCCCCGGGTCGCCCGCGTCGAGAAGGAGGTCGAGCAGCGGCTGGCCGAGGCGCCGGGCCACTCCACGGGGCTGTCCCCGCAGGCTCCGGGGCCCTCCCACGACGCCGCGCTGGCCGACTACGCCGGCGGGGCGGCCTTCCTGGCGGACCTCGCGGGAGGGGGCGCCCCCCGGGCCGTCGTCGAGGTGCTGCCCTCCCACCCCGCCCACGACTGGACGGACGTGCTGGCGGCGGCCATCGGCGCGGCCTGGCGGGCCGGTCGCGGGGCGGTCGCCGTCGTCGCGGACCAGAAGGCCCTGGCGCGCCTGGAGCGCTCGGTGGGGGACGAGATCGGCGCGGACCATCTGGTGCGCCTGCACGCCGACGACGGTCCCACGCCCCGCTACCGGGCGTTCCTCGCCGCGGCGACCGGCCAGGTCCGGGTGGTCCTGGGCACCCGCTCCGCGGCCTACGCCCCCGTGGACGACCTCGGCCTCGTGGCCTGTTTCGACGACGGCGACGAGAACCTCGTGGAGCAGCGCGCCCCCTACCAGCACGTCCGGGACGTGCTGCTGCTGCGCGCCGGGCGCAGCGGGTGCGCGGCCCTGTTCGCCGGGCACGCCGTCAGCCCCGAGGCGCAGCGGCTCGTCGCCTCCGGATGGGCCCGCCGGATCGCCCCCGCCCGCGACGTGCTGCGCGCCCACATGCCCCGCATCGTCTCGACCGCCGACTCCTACCACGCCGTCCGGGACCCCCTGGCCTCGCGGGCCCGGCTGCCCGAGACCGCCTACCGGGCCGCCCGCGAGGCCCTCGAGCGGGGTCCCGTCCTCGTGCAGGTGGCCCGCGCCGGCTACGCCCCGCACCTCGCGTGCGAGCGCTGCCGGGAGCCCGCCCGCTGCACCTCGTGCGACGGCCCCCTCGGCGTGGTGTCCCGGCGCGGGGTGCCCCGGTGCGGGTGGTGCGGCCGCTCGGCGCACTCCTGGTCGTGCGCGGCGTGCGGCTCCCCGCGGATGCGCCTGGTCACCGTCGGGGCGCTGCGCACCGCCGAGGAGCTCGGCCGGGCGTTCCCGCAGGTGCCCGTCGTGGCGTCCTCGGGCGAGGCGGTGCGCGCTGACGTCGCCGGGTCGCCGGCCCTCGTGGTGGCCACCCCGGGCGCCGAGCCGGTCGCGGAGGGGGGCTACGCCGCGGCCCTGCTGCTGGACGGCAACCAGATGCTCGTGCGGCCCGCCCTGCGTGCCGCGGAGCAGACGCTGCGCCGGTGGTTCAACGCGGCCGCACTGGTGCGCCGGGCCCGGGACGGCGGGGTCGTGGTGGTCACCGCGGAGCACGCCGGCGCCGTGGGGGCGCTCGTGCGCTGGGACCCCGCCGGGCACGCCGACCGCGAGCTCGTGGAGCGGCAGTCCCTGGGCCTGCCCCCGGCCGTGCGCTCGGCGGCCGTGACGGGACCGGCCGCCGCGGTCGCGGCGTTCCTGGCCGACCTCGAGCTGCCGCCCGCCGTGCGGGTCATCGGGCCCACGCCGCTCGAGGACCACGAGCCCGGACCGGAGGGGGAGCCCGCTCCGCACCGGGCGCTGCTGTTCTTCGGCTACGGCGCGGCCGGCGAGGTCACCCGTCGGCTGCGGGCCGCCCGGGCGAAGGCCTCGGCGCTGCGCAAGCACCCTGCCGTGCACGTGCGCTGCGACGTCGCCGACCTGCTCTGACCCCGGGTCGCGGACCGGTCCAGGCGGCCACCGGCCCCCGGGGGAGCCCGTGCACCGTGCGGGCCGCGGCGCGGGGCTCTTGGTGTGCCCGCGCAGATGTGGTTGGTTGGTCTCCAGGGGCCGCGCCGCGGCCGGGGATCGGAGGCCACCGTGGGCGAAGAGGTCAGTGCTCGCAGCTACACGCGCGAGCAGCGCCAGCGCTACCGGGAGAAGGTGCACGAGGACCTCGACGTGTTCGAGCGGATGCTCTCCCGGGACTCGTTCGAGTTCGACCGGCCCATGACGGGGCTGGAGATCGAGCTGAACCTCGTCGACGGGCGCCTCGACCCCCACTTCCACAACGACGAGGTGCTCGCCGCGATCGCGGACCCCGGCTACCAGACCGAGCTGGCCCGCTACAACATCGAGCTCAACGTCCCGCCGCGACCGCTGCCCGGGCGGGCCGCCCTGGAGCTCGAGGAGGACCTGCGCGCCTCGCTCAACGCCGCGGACGCCAAGGCCCGCGGCGTCGGCTCGCGCATCGTGACGATCGGCATCCTGCCCACGCTGCGGCCGGAGCACTACGAGCAGGAGTGGATCAGCGACAACAACCGCTACACGGCGCTCAACGACTCGATCTTCGTGGCCCGCGGCGAGGACATCCGCCTCGAGATCGCCGGCCCCACCGGGGAGCAGCTCTCCACCTACTGCGACTCGATCGCCCCCGAGTCGGCGTGCACCAGCGTCCAGCTGCACCTGCAGGTCGCCCCCGCACAGTTCGCCGCGCACTGGAACGCCGCCCAGGCGCTGTCGGCACCGCAGACCGCCCTCGGCGCGAACAGCCCCTTCTTCTTCGGCCGGCGGCTGCACGCCGAGACCCGCATCGCGCTGTTCGCCCAGGCCACCGACACCCGCCCGGTCGAGCTGAAGAACCAGGGGGTGCGCCCGCGGGTGTTCTTCGGCGAGCGGTGGATCACCTCGATCTTCGACCTGTTCGAGGAGAACGTCCGCTACTTCCCGGCGCTGCTGGCCGAGAGCACCGACGAGGACCCGGCCGCGAAGCTGCGGGCCGGGATCGCACCGGACCTCTCCGAGCTGCGGCTGCACAACGGGACGGTCTACCGGTGGAACCGACCCATCTACGACGTCGTCGGAGGCCGTCCGCACCTGCGGGTCGAGAACCGGGTGCTGCCCGCCGGCCCGACGATCGTCGACGTGATGGCCAACGCCGCCTTCTACTACGGTGCCGTGCGCGTCCTGGCCCGGCAGGAGCGGCCGGTCTGGACCCGGATGAGCTTCCCCGCCTGTGCCGAGAACTTCGCCCGCGCCGCCCGCGACGGCCTCGACGCCCGCTGCTACTGGCCCGGCTTCGGGGAGGTCAGCGCCGACGAGCTCGTGCTGCGCCATCTGCTTCCCCTCGCCCACCAGGGCCTCGAGGAGTGGGGGGTCGCCCCGGAGGTGCGCGAGCGCTACCTCGGGATCATCGAGGGCCGGTGCGTGTCGGGCGTCAACGGCGCGGTGTGGCAGACCCGGGCGGTCGAGCACTTCGAGCGCCACGGCGCCGACCGGCCCACCGCGCTGCGACGGATGCTGCGGGCCTACATGGAGCACATGGACGCCAACGAGCCGGTGCACACCTGGCCGGTGCCGTAGGCCGACCGGAGAACCGGTCCGGGCGGTGGCCGCGCTCCAGGAGGGCGCCACGTCGGTCATCACGCCGGAGGACCGCCAGCGGTCCACGCCGTCCCAGGGGCCCGTCGGACCGGCGCCGGTCGACCCCTGGACAGACGTGGGAGGAGCGGCTCGGCAGTCCTCGGCACACGGCCGGCTACCGGGGCCGACGTCCGTGTGGGCGCTGTTGCCGTCGGGGCTTCCTGGCCGACAGGGGTCAGCTGCCTCCCCAGCCGCGGACGTGGTGAATGACCGCTGACTTCGGGTACGTGCCGTGGGGCGGGCCGATCTCGAAGAGGTCGATCATGAGGAACAGGGGATACCCGGGAGCTTGGTCGAGGTGGCGGAGGACCGTTCCGTCACATCCGATGCGGGTCTCACCATCCCCCCAGATAACCGTCCAGGTGTGCGGCCTGGTGGCGTTGAAGGGCAGCACGACCTCGGACATGTCGGTGGTCAGGTCAGGGTCGGCATGAGCTTTGATGCCGGTGCGGGCCCGCGTCGAGGAGCCGACCGCGTCGGCGTCGATCTCGAAGAGGCACACCTCGCCGGCCGCGTTCTCGTCCAGGTGCTCGGTGCCCACGAGCCAGGCGGCGAGCATGCACCCGGGATCCTGGGTTGCGCTGACGGTGAGGTCGATGCGCCCGGACGAGGGGGCCCACAGCAGCTGGGTGGGTGTGGCCGTGCGCACGCGGAGTCCGTCGGGCCGATGACGGTGCGTTCCGCGCGGCGACCCGAGGGCGCCGGAGAACGTGCCGGTCTGGAGGTTGGACACGCGCAGGGGTGCGTCCTCCGCTCGCCAGTCCAGCTGATCCTCCTCGATCCGCAGGGCCAGCCCGCCGGGAACGTGCTCGACGCGGGCGGCGGAGCGGTCCGGTGTCGTCCAGTGCGGGAGGTAGTGGGCGATCCACAGGTCCGAGCGGAGACCGTCGGTGAAGTCGTCCTCGACATCGGGTGCTCGCGCCGGCGGCGGTGGCAGCGGATCTCCGGGGTGCACCATGCGATGCATTCTCGCCCACACCGCCGACAACCGCACCCAGGGGTCGTCCACCGGCAGGGGCTTCGCGTGCGCAGCGCCGGTCGGCGCGAGGACCGGGTGAGCGGGCGGCACGCACCGAACCGCGTCGGCGTGGCGGGCTCTGCGGGAATGGCCGGCGGCTCCGCTCGCCCGCACGAGGAGCCCCGAACAGGGCCCCCGGTCATGGTTCACCCGCTCCATGGAGCACGCCGTCAGGGCTCAGGGCTCAGTGCTGCTGGCCGGACGGATCCCCGGCGACGGTTGATCCGGAGGCATCCACAGTGTCCGCAGCCGGTCGAGCACCAGCCGGGTCGCGGGGGTCAGGGTGCGATCGGGGTGGGTCACCAGGTGCACCATGGGTGCATCCGGGAGGGGCGCCGGCACGGCAGCGAGTGTCCCGGCGCCGATCTCCGACTCGGCGGCGATGGTCGGCAGGACGGTCCAGCCCATCCCGGCGGCGACGCAGCGCTTGACGGCTTCGATGCTGCCGAAACGGGTGCGCCGGGAGTCGGGCTGACCCGCGGCGCGCAGCCGACGGGCGACCTCGTCGCTGTAACTGCATCCCTCCTCGAGCAGGAGCACGTCCGACGCGGCCAACTCCTGCCACGTGGGCATCGGGCCGTCGCGGACGGCGGTGGGGGCGTGGAGCAGGGTGAGTTCTTCGGATCCCAGGGGTTCCGTGACCAGGTCGGCGGCGGTCAGCTCGGGTTCGAGCAGCAGGGCCGCCTCCGTGGTGCTGTCGCGCACGGCCTCGAGGGCCCCGGCCGTGCCGGCCGGAGCAAGACCGAGATGGATCCCGGGGAACCGGGTGCGCAGGTCTGCGAGCAGGGCCGGCAGTCGGTAGGCGCACAGGGACTCCGGCGCCACCAGCCGGACGCGTCCTGCCGGGCCGCCGGCGGGGGCGGACACCGCGGCGACCAGTGCGGTCTCCAGGTCGAGCAGCTGCTCGGCGTAGGGCAGCAGCCGGGCACCGGCCTCGGTGGGTACTGCCCCTCTCGGCAACCGGTCCAGCAGGCGGGCGCCCACGTGTCGCTCCAGGGCCTGCAGCTGGGCGGTGACGGTGGACTGGACATAGCTCAGGTCCCGGGCGGTGGCGGTGAAGCTGCCGCTGCGGGCGACGAGGACGAACGTGCGGAGCAACTGCGTATCCACGCGATTCCTCTTCTCGATGGGTCCTATCGCCGCTCATCGTTGGACGCGAAGAGCGGACGGGACCAGGCTAGGAACAGGAGGTGCGAGATGACAACCATCACCGGTACGACCGACACAGCACTGAGCCCGGTGCCCGTGCTCCGCTACGCCGCGTTCGCCCAGCACGGGGCCGGCGGGAACCCGGCCGGGGTCGTGCTCGACGCCGCGGGGCTGCCCGACGGCGACCGGCTGTCGATCGCGGCCGCCGTGGGGTACTCGGAGACCGCGTTCCTGGAAGCCGGCGAGCACCCGGACGTCTATCGGATGCGGTTCTACAGCCCACTGGCGGAGGTGGCCTTCTGCGGGCACGCGACCGTCGCTGCTGCTGTGGCACTGGCCGAACGCCACGGGCCGGGGCAGCTGCGTTTCGAGACGCCGGCCGGTCCGGTGCCGGTGCGCACCACAGCGATCGCCGGTGGGTACACCGCGACCCTGACCAGCGTCCCGACCCGCACCCGCCCCGCCGGGGCCGACGAGCTGGAGGATGCGCTCGCGGCCCTGCGGTGGCGAGCGGAGGACCTGGATCCCCGTTATCCGGCGCATGTGGCCTATGCCGGCAACGACCACCTCGTCCTCGCCGCCGCCGACCGAGCCCGCCTGGCCCGGCTCGACTACGACTACGACCGGCTGGCGGTGCTGATGGCGCAGCGGGGCTGGACGACCGTGCACCTGGTGTTCGCCCACTCCGCCCGGGTGTTCTCCGCCCGCGACCCGTTCCCTCCGGGCGGGGTCGTCGAGGACCCCGCCACCGGGGCAGCGGCCGCCGCCTTCGGCGGGTATCTGCGCACCCTGGGGATCGTGGACCCCCCGGCACGGATCACCGTGCTGCAGGGCGAGGACATGGGCCGCCCCAGCCGCCTGGACGTCGACCTGGCCGCCGGCGACGACCGGGTCCGGGTCACCGGCACCGCCGTGGCCCTGCCGCCGCCCCCTCCTCGTCCTGCCGGCACGTGACCGACCCGTCCGGGACCGGCCACACGGCACGGCTCCGGCCCCGCGGCCCCCGACATTCCCGGAGGTCTCTCGACCCGACGACCAGCAGGGCCGTTCTCGCCCTGATCCGTCTCCCACGTCGACGGTGGGACGTTCCTGCCGAGCGGGCAGCGCCCTGCCCACCGATGACCCAGCACAGACCCCGGGCGGCTCCGCGTCGGCCGCACGGACAGCCCGACCGGGCCGGGGCGACACGTCCGAGGGGCCTCCCATGATGCCGTTCCGGTGCGCAGCACCGGCAACGAGCGCTGTGCTCGCGACGCGCACCGTCCTCGGACGACTGTCGATCGCCCGGGAGGACCGGGTGCCGTGCACGAACTCGGCCGGCCCAGTCGTCACCCGATCGTGCAACGGCCCCCCCGCGGCGCTTCCGCCGGTGCCGGTGTCCTCACTAGCCTGGGGGCACCACGACCGGCGCCGGGGACGTCCGGTGCCGGACACGGGGCGGGGGAGCGCGAGGTGGACGCAGACAGTGGGCATCCCGACAGCGACGAACAGAGCCGTTCGGCCGGGGGCGGTGCCCGATGGGCCACGGTGGTTCTGTGGGGGCACCGGTTCGGCTTCCTCATCACCAGTGTGCTGGCCGGCTGGGGCGTCTACCATCTCGTCCTCGAGGAGGTCGACGACGACGGGCGCCTGCCCGGGCTGTTCCTGCCCCTCTGGGTGCTGTCGGCCTATGTGCTCCTGCCCCGGTTGCACCGTCTGCTCACCGGCATCTACGTCCCCAGCTACTTCATCGGGCGGGCCCGCACCTCCGACGGCCTGCTGGGGGACCCGGTCAACCTGGCGGTGGTGGGTACCCCTGCCCAGCTGTCCGCCGCGATGGTCGGGGCCGGCTGGACCGCCGCGGATCCGCTGACCCTCGGCACCGGCTGGCACATCGTGCGGGCGTTTATGTTGCGCCGGAGCTACCCGGCGGCGCCCGTCAGCCCCCTGTTCGCCTTCGGCCGCCGGCAGTCCCTGGCGTTCGAGCGAGAGGTGGCGGGCAGCCCGGCCCAGCGCCACCACGTCCGGTTCTGGATCTGCCCGCCGGGGTGGAGGCTCCCCGGCGGGTACGCCGTCGACCTCATCGGGGCGGCCACCTTCGACCGCCGCGTGGGGCTGTCCCTGTTCACGCTCCAGATCACCCACAAGATCGGCGCGGACACCGACCGGGAGCGCGACCTCGTCGTCTCGTCGCTGCACTCCGTCGGCGCCACGGTCCACGTCGTCGAGCAGTACTCCACCGGCTACCACGCCCGCAACGGAGGTGGGGACGCCATCGAGACGGACGGGGACCTGCCGATCATCGACCTCGGCCCCTTCGGTGTGCCGGGACGCGGCCCCGGTGCCGGATGAGCAGCACCGGTGCCGCTGCCGTGCGTGCGCTCGCACGGTGGGGACGTCGGGCTCGGGCCGGGTGCCGCGCCCGACGGTCAGGACATGGGCCCGGAGCACCGAGAAGTGCTGCCCGGCCCGGTCAGGGACTCGACCGTGGCCGGTCGCCGCCCACCGGGTCGATGTCCTCCGGGTTTCGCCGTGCGTGGTGGTCAGCGTTCGGGGTTGGGGGTGAAGGTGTGGCCCAGGGCGGTGGAGACCTCGGCGAAGATCCGGGTGGCCGGGGTGGCGCAGGGCAGGGTCCTGGGGTCGTCGGCCAGCACCGGGGACTCGGGGCAGTCCCCGGAGGCGATGTCGCTGGTGGCCTGCACGACCACGGTGGTGTCGGTGGTGGTGTCGTAGTAGACGGTGGTGTTGTAGCCGGGTTGCGTCCCGGTGTGTCCGACCCAGCCGTCGATGCACCCGAAGCCCAGCCCGTAGCCGCCCTCGGGCGGCCGGAACGAGGTGAGGCGCTCTCGCTGGGTCTCCGGTTCCAGCAGTCCGTGCCCGGTGCCCATGGCCCGGCCGTAGACCAGCAGGTCGTCCATGTCCGAGATCAGGGCCCCGGCGGTGGCTCCCCAGGTGGGGCTCCAGTGGGTGGCGTCGGCCGGGGCTTCTGGGGTCGCGGTGTCGCCCTGGAGCGTGAAGCCCCGCGCGTAGGGGTCCGGCATCTCGGTGGACTCCCCGGGCCAGACGGTCTCGTCGAGCTCCAGCGGCTCGAAGATCTGCTCCTCCAGGACCTCCCCGACCGGCTGGCCGGTGACCTGCTCGATCACCAGGCCCAGCAGGATGTAGTTGGTGTTGGAGTAGTCGAACTGCTCACCGGGG
This sequence comes from Kocuria kalidii, assembly GCF_044462225.1. Classification (NCBI taxonomy): domain Bacteria; kingdom Bacillati; phylum Actinomycetota; class Actinomycetes; order Micrococcales; family Micrococcaceae; genus Kocuria; species Kocuria kalidii. Next base: position 31,808 of record NZ_JBISWJ010000009.1, read on the forward strand.
GCGAACAGGGGGGACTCCGAGACGCCGACGGCGACGAGTTCCTCCGGGGTGAAGGCCGTCTGCGGATCCGCGAAGAAGCGGTCCGTGAACGCGGTGCTGCGGGTGTAGCTGGCCACACCGCTGGTCATGTCCGCCAGCTGCCGCAACGTGATCCGGTCCCCGTTGGGGATGCCCTCGACGTAGTCCCCGATGGGGTCCTCCAGAGAGAGCCGGCCCTCCTCGGCCAGCTGCAGGATCAGGGTGGCGGTGAAGGGCTTGGTGACCGACCCGATGCGGGTGTGCACGCCCACCTCCATGGGCTCCCCGGTGGCCGGGTCGGCCACCCCGTAGGCGGCCGTCCAGGTGCCCTCCGGGGAGGAGACCCCGACCACCGCACCGGGGGCGGAGGCCTGGGCGAAGGAGGCCTGGGCGGCGGCGTCCAACGTCGTCGCCAGCTCCTCGGGCAACGGCTCCGCCATCTGCGGGGAGGGTTCTCGGGTGACGACGTCGTCGACGTCGGTCACACAGGTCTCGGAGCCCGTGGCCGGAGCCGGCGGTGTCGCCGCAGCGGCCGGGGCGGCTGCGGGCCCGGCCGGGGACGGCGGGGCGGCGGTCGCCCCGCCGGTCCCGAAGAGGAGTACCGCCGCGGCGGCGGCGGCGAACGTGTGACGGGTGGAGCGTGCCGGTGATGACATCTTCGTTTCCCTCTCGATCGGCGCAGGTCGCCTCCGGTGAGGTCCCTGCACCCGGAGAACAGTGCTGCAGGCTCAGTCGTCGTGGACGACGATGTCGATCCCTGCGCCGCACGCCACCGCGAGGGCGCATCCCGGCGGCGCGCACAGTCCGAGGGACCGATGAGATGACGGGCCGATCCATGGCCCCGGATCACGCACCGGACCCGATGAACTCACGGGCCGGGCGGTGCCCCCAGCGTAGGACGACCTTCCGCGCCGGTCAGCCGACCTGCCCCGGATCGTTACCCAACCACCGAAGATGTCACACCCTCCGTCGCGACCGGGGCGCCACCCGCGTCGTGGAGACGACCGACCGGCGGAGGTCCCGCCGTGGGCAGCGGATGGGAGACCGACCCGGATCCTTCCGCCTCGGACAGGGAACGGTGGGACGGGGAGAATCGGGACCGGGAACAGCCGGCAGCCTGCCGGTCACCTGCACGAGGGCGGCCCGGCCGGAGGAGTCCCGTACTGGCGTCGTCGCCCGCCGGACCCCGTCCGCGCCGGACAGCACCCGGTGCCGTGGATTCCTCCCTCGGCGCACATCGCCCCTCGGGGGCGACGGTGCCCGGAGCGCGGTGGCACAGTAGGGTCCCATGAACACACCTGACTCCTCCACCCGGACCGCCCTGGTCGTCGGTGCCAGCGGCATCGCCGGCTCCGCGATCGTCGAGCAGCTCACTGCCCAGGACTGGGACGTGGTGGCGCTGTCGCGCACCCCCGTCCCCGGCAGCACCGCCCGCCACGTGGCCGCGGACCTGCGCTCGGCCGAGAGCCTCGCAGCGGCGCTGGCCGAGGAGCGGCCCACCCACGTGTTCTTCACCGCGTGGTCCCGCCAGGCCACCGAGCAGGAGAACATCGAGGTCAACGCCGGGATGGTCCGCAACCTGCTGGCCGCCCTGGCCCACGCCCCGGTGGAGCACGTGGCGCTGATGACCGGGCTCAAGCACTACCTCGGCCCCTTCGAGGCCTACGGGCAGGGCGAGATGCCCGACACCCCCTTCCTCGAGGAGGAGCCCCGCCTGCCGGTGGAGAACTTCTACTACGCCCAGGAGGACGAGCTGTGGGCCGCCGCCGGGCGCCAGGGCTTCCGCTGGTCGGTGCACCGGGCGCACACGGTGATCGGGCACGCGGTGGGCAACGCCATGAACATGGCGCTCACCCTCGCCGCCCAGGCCGCGATCTGCCGGGAGACCGGCCGGCCCTTCGTGTTCCCCGGCTCGCAGACGCAGTGGAACAGCCTGACCGACATGACCGACGCGACCCTGCTGGCCGAGCACATGGTCTGGGCCGCGACCACGGAGGCCGCCGGGAACGCGGCCTACAACGTGGTCAACGGGGACGTCTTCCGCTGGCGCCGCATGTGGCCGGCCCTGGCCGAGCACTTCGGGCTCGAGTGGGAGGGCTACCAGGACGCACCGCGCCCACTGGAGGAGCAGATGCGCGGCGCCGAGGACGTCTGGGCCCGGATCGTGGACAAGCACGGCCTCGCCGAGCCGGACCTGGGGCGGGTGGCCTCGTGGTGGCACACGGACGCGGATCTGGGGCGGCCGATCGAGGTGGTGGCCGACATGAGCAGGAGCCGGCTGGCCGGGTTCACCGGCTACCGCCGCACCCAGGACTGCTTCACCGACCTGTTCGACCGCTACCGGACCGAGCACATCATCCCCTGACCGGTCCCATCGGCCGTTCACCGCGGCATCGGTGCACGGCATCGACGTCCGTCCCTGAACAGCCGGAGGGGACGAGCATGTCGGTGGGCTCACGATCTGTCCGTCACCCCGTCGGTGCGACAGACCTGGGCGCCACCATGACCGCGCCGTGGCCGCCGGTGTGCCTCCCTCGGTGACCACCTCCGACTCGGAGGTCTCGTCCGCCGTCGTCCACGCGTGAGTTCACAACGGCTGACACGCCCCCGGAGAGGCTGCCGCAGCGACGGCTGGGGGCGCGGGCCGCGGCGCGGCCAGCGCCCCCAGCGGGGGACCGGTCCGGTCAGTTCTGTCCGGCGGAGTCGCGGATGTCCTGGTAGAGCTCCAGCTGCTCGCCCTCGAGGTTGTTCAGGAAGTAGTCCTGGGCCTGGGTCCGGAAGGCCTCGACGTCGACGTCCTCGATGACCTCCGGGGTGCCGGCGGCCTCCCACTCGTCGAGGACCTCCTGCTCCTCGGTCTGGGCGCACTCGAGGTTGTCGGCACGGGCATCGCGGACGGACTCGGTCAGCGCGGTCTGCTGCTCCTCGGACAGCCCGCTCCAGGCGTCCGCGTTCATCACGACGAGCTGCGAGCCCACGGAGTGGCGGTTGAGGCTGACATAGTCCTGGACCTCGTCGAAGCTGTTCTGCGCCGTGAGCTGCACCGGGTTCTCCTGGCCGTCCACGGTGCCCTGCTGCAGGGCCAGGTAGATCTCTTCGAACGCCACCGCAACCGGCTCGGCGCCGAGGGCCTCGGCGTTCTGCAGGTGCACCGGGGAGTCGGGGAAGCGGATGCGCAGGTTGTCGAGGTCCGCGGGCGTGCGGATGGGCGAGTTGGCGGAGAACGTGCGGTCGCCGTAGTACCAGACGTCCAGGATCTTCGCCCCGGTCTCGGCCTCGAAGTCGTCCTTCATCTGCTGGGCGGCCTCGGACTCGTCGAACCAGGAGAAGAGGTGGTCGACGTCGTCGAAGGCGTAGGCCATGTCCATGACGCCGATGGGCTCGTAGGTGGCGGCCAGCCCGGAGGACCCCTGCAGGTCCAGGGCGATGTCCCCGGACATCACAGACGTGAAGCGGTCGGTGTCCCCGCCGAGCTGGCTGGAGGGGAAGAGCTCCACCTCGAGGTCGTCGTCGGCGACGGCCTCCTGCACGAGCACGGCACCGCAGCGGTTGTGCGGGTGGTCCTCGGGGTAGCTGTTGGCGAAGCTCAGTGTCTGGGCTCCTCCCTCACCTCCCCCGGTTCCGCTGCCCCCGCCGGCGCAGGCGGTGAGCAGGCCGAGGGTCAGGGGCAGGCTGACGGCGGCGGCCAGACGGCGAGTGGTGGATCGCATGGTGTTCTCCTGTGGATCGGTGAGGTGGGTCGGGGACATAGGTCGTCGGCGTGGATCGATGGAACCGACTACAGGCCGAGCAGGGCCGGCAGGCCGGTGACGACCGGTGGGAAGAAGGTGATGATCAGCTGGACGATGACCAGGGGGACGAGGAAGACCGCGATGCCGCGGAAGACCTCGTCCACGCCCCTGCTGGTCACCGAGCTCATGACGTAGAGCACGCTGCCCACGGGCGGGGTCAGCAGCCCGATCATGAGGTTGACGATGATGATCACACCCAGGTGGACGGGATCGATCCCGAACTGCAGGGCGATGGGCATCAGCACCGGGACGGTGATCATGATGACCGCGGTGGCGTCGATGACCATGCCCAGCAGGATCAGGAGCACGTTGATCAGCAGCAGGAAGACGATCGGGTTGTCGGTGAAGGAGGTGACGAACTCGGCGACCTCCTGGGGCACCCGTTCCCGCGCCAGGATCCAGCCCAGCAGGGCGGCCGAGGCCAGGATGAGGGTGATCGACGCCGTGGTCGTGGCCGCCTCGCGGATCGCGTCCACGATGGAGCGCAGGTTCAGGGTGCGGTAGGCGAAGCCCAGGACGACCATGTAGGCCACCCCGACCGCGGCGGCCTCGGTCGGCGTGAAAAGCCCCAGCAGAATGCCGCCGAGGATGATGACCGGGGCTCCGAGCGGGCCGATCACCCGCAGGGTGGCGGTCCCCAGGGTCGACCAGCTGAACGGGATGGTCTGCAGGGCGGTGTTGCGGCGGGTCAGGATGAACACGGTGACGGCCAGGCCCGTCGCCATCAGGAAGGCGGGGACCACGGCGCCGGCGAACAGGGCGCCCGTGGACAGGGCCGCCACCGAGGCGTAGATGACGGCCGGGATGGACGGGGGCATCACCGGGGCGATCAGGGCGGAGGCGGCGGTGAGGCCGGAGGCGAACCGGAAGGTGTAGCCGGCCTTCATCATGGCGGGCACCTGGATCTTGCCCAGGGCCGCGGCGTCGGCCAGGGCGGAGCCGCTCATCCAGGAGAAGCCGAGGCTGGTGGCCACGTTGACGTAGCCCAGGTTGCCGCGGACCCGGCCCAGCAGCGCCAGGGCGAAGTCGAAGATGCGATCGGCGATCCCGGCGCGGTTGGCGATGGACCCCAGCAGGATGAACAGCGGCACGGCCAGGAGCGGGAAGGATGCGACCCCGTTGAAGGCCTGGCGGAAGCCGAGGCCCGCGGAGTTCCCCTCCAGCAGCATGTACAGGACGCTGGGGCCCAGGAAGGCCAGGCCCACGGGCACCCGGACGGCGATCAGGGCGATGACCAGCAGGGCCAGGATCCAGATGCTCATGAGCCGGCTCCTTCCGCGACGACGGGTTCCGGCTCGGCGGCGATCGCCCGCGGCACGAAGACCGCCACGGCGGAACGAACGGTGAGGGTGAGGATCCCGAGCAGGGGCAACAGGTAGATCCACAGCATCGGGATCCCCAGTGCCGGGGTGGACTGGGAGACGGAGTCGGTCAGCAGGAACCACACCTCGTTGAGCAGCAGCAGGGAGACGACCACGACGAGCACGTGGGTGAGCACGTGCAGCACCTTCGCGACCCGCGCGGAGGTGTATCGGTCGATCACCAGGACCGCGATGTGCAGGCCGTGGCCGTAGAGGTAGCCGGCCATCAGGAACGTCAGGCCGGCCAGGGCGTAGCGGGAGAGCTCGCCGGCGCCGACCCACGTGCCCGTGGGCAGATAGCGCTGCACGGCCTGCATCAGGACGAAGACGAAGATGACGACGATCAGCAGGCCGCCGATCACCTGCTCGACGTAGCCGAGCCAGCGGAAGATCCCCACTTCCCGCTGCGGCGGCGCCTCGGCCGGCGGTGCCGGCTCAGTGGGTGACGACATGGGAGTCCTCTCTGGTCTGTCGGGTGGCGGGGCGGGGTGCCGGACGGCCGGTGGGCACGTCGACGGGAAGGCCGGTCCGGGCGCTGTCGGCGACCGCCTCGACGACGCGCAACGACTGCAGGCCGTCCCGGGCCGTGACCTTGGGTGCCGAGTTTCCCCGGATGACGTGCTCGAAGTGCTCGAGCTGCAGGTCCAGGGGGTCCTCGCGGCGGACGTCGATCGTGGTGACCGCGGACGGCTCCCACCAGGAGGCCGTTCCCCGGTAGGTGCGCAGCCGCAGGGTGGGCACGGAGATCGACCCGCGGGTGCCGGCGACGTGGTAGCAGTCCTCGTCGTCGGCGGTGTCGTAGCCGGGGTTCTCCCTGGAGGTCTGCTCCCAGGACCGGGCCGAGCCGGCGGCGTCGGAGACGATGAACGTGCCCAGCGCCCCGCACGCGAAGTTCAGCACGACGGCTGCCGTGTCCTCCACGGCGAACCCCCGCACGGTGTTGCCGGCGGTGGCCTGCACCCGGGTGATGTCCCCGCACAGGGCCCGCAGGCAGTCGATGTCGTGGATCAGGTTGATGAGGATCGGGCCCCCGCCGGCCTCCCGGCGCCAGGGGGCGGCGTCGAAGTAGTCGTGCGGCTTGGCGAACAGCGCCGAGCCCATCACCGCCACCGGGTTCCCGATCGCTCCCGAGGCGATGACCTCGACCGCGCGGGCCAGCAGCGGGGAGTGCCGGCGTTGATGGCCCACCAGCACGGGCACTCCGCTCGCCTCGGCGGCGGTGACGATCTCGGCGGCCGCCGCCACGGTGTCGGCGATCGGCTTCTCCACGAGCACCGGGATCCCGGCGGCGATCGCGGCCAGCGCCCCGTCCCGGTGGGCGGGGTTCGGGGTGGCCAGGACGACACCGTCCACGTCGCCCAGTGCCACCTCGAGATCGGCCACCAGGGCGGTGGCCGATCCGGAGGGGGTGTCCGCGGCATCGACGTACGGATCGACGACGTAGCTCAGCTCCAGGCGCGGGTGGGCCAGGACCCGCCGGGCGTGCTCGCGCCCGATGAGGCCCGCCCCCACGACGGCGATGCGCAATCTCCGCGTCATGTCTCAACTTTCATATTGTGGCAACGCTTGCTGTATTCTGAATTTCGAGCATGATGTAACTCACACGATGTGTCAAGGAAGGTGCACGATGGTGACAGAGGGATCCGGGACCGTGGGCAAGGCCCTCGGCCTGCTCACGCTGCTGGGGGAGTACCCCCACGGGGCGACCGCTGCGCAGATCGCGGAGGAGTCGGCCTATCCCTTCAGCACCGTGTACCGGCTGCTGAACACTCTGGTCGGCACGGAGTTCGCCAGTTACGACCCGCGGGAGAGGCGCTACCGCCTGGGGCTGCGCGTCTACCAGCTCGGGCAGAAGGTGGCCAGCACCCGGGGCTTCGAGGGAGCCGCCACCCCGATACTCCAGCGGCTGACCGAGCACACCGGGGAGAGCTCGATCCTGGGGGTCCTGGACGGCGCGCACTTCCTGACGGTGCGCAAGGTGGACGGACCGCAGTTCCGCACCACCACCGACCCCGGCGACCACGGGTCCCTGCACACCAGCGCGATCGGCAAGGCGCTGCTGGCGTTCTGCGATCCGGACACTCGCGAGCACCTGCTCGACACTCTCGAGCTCACCCCGCGCACGGAGCACTCCCTCACGGACCGCGACGAGCTGCGTCGGCAGACGGAGCACATCCGGGCTCAGGGCTGGGCCGGGCAGCAGGAGGAGAACGACGTCGGCATGGCCGCCATCGCGGTGCCCGTCCTGTCTCCCTCGAACCGGCTGATCGCTGCGGTGGCCCTGGCCGCCCCGCTCTTCCGCGCCGACCTGCCCGGGCTGCAGGGCTTTCTGCCCGCGCTGCGGCAGGCCGCCGCGGACCTGGCGCTGGAGCTTCCCCACCGGCCATGATCCCCGTCGCCGGGACACGCCCTCTATCGGCCGTGCGCGCCCGAGGCTCCGCGCCGCACCCCGATCCGATGTCGAAGGAGAACCCATGAGCACCACGTCAGAGGCCTACCTGGTGGGCCTGATCGGCGGCGGCATCACCGCCAGCCTCACCCCGCCGATGCACGAGACCGAGGCCCGCCGGCACGGGCTGCACTACCTCTACCGGCCGGTGGACCTGGAGGCCATCGGGCGCCCGGGCACGGACGTGGGAGCGTTGCTGGCTGCGGGCCGGGACCTGGGATTCAATGCCTTCAACATCACTCACCCCTGTAAGCAGCTGGTCCTGGAGCACCTGGACGAGGTCTCCCCGGACGCGGCCGCCCTGCAGGCCGTCAACACGGTGCTCATCCGCGAGGGCCGGTTCGTCGGCCACAACACCGATGTGTCCGGCTTCGCCGCGGGATTCACCACGGTGCTCCCGGGGGTGGCCACGGGCCGGGTCGTGCAGGTGGGCACCGGCGGCGCCGGCTCAGCGGTGGCCTCGGCGCTGCTGTCCTGCGGGGTGCAGACCCTGCAGCTGGTCGACGTGGACCAGGATCGGGCCTCCGAGCGGGCCTCCGCGATGGCTGTGCTGTTCCCGGACAGGCAGGTCGAGGCGGCCACGACCCAGGATCTTCCGGAGCTCGTCCGGACCGCAGACGGCGTGGTCAACACCACTCCCGTGGGCATGCACCACCACCCGGGCACCCCGTTCGACCCGCAGCTGCTGGACGGGCACCAGTGGGTGGCGGACGTCGTCTACCTCCCGGTGGACACCGAGCTCGTCGTGGCGGCCCGGGCGGCCGGCTGCCAGGTGCTCGACGGCGGGCACATGGCCGTGGGTCAAGCCGTGGACGCCTTCCGGCTGATCACCGGGATCGAGCCGGACCGCTCCCGGATGCGAGAGCACTTCCTGCAGCTGATCGCTGCCCAGTAGGCGGCCGAGTCGCCGAGCCGACCACCACCCACCGACCGACAAGGGGATCACCCGACCATGAGAACCTCCATCGCCACGGTCTGCCTCTCGGGCACCCTCGAGGAGAAGATGCACGCCGCCGCCGAGGCCGGTTTCGACGGGATCGAGGTCTTCGAGCAGGACCTCGTCGTCTCCCCCTCCGCTCCCGAGCAGATTCGCGACCTCGCGGCGGAACTGGGCCTGGGCCTGGACCTCTACCAGCCCTTCCGCGACGTCGATGCCGTCGGCCCGGAGCAGTTCGCCGCGAATCTCCAGCGCGCCGAGGCGAAGTTCCGGCTGATGGACCGGCTCGGCATCACCACCATGCTCGTGTGCTCCAACGTCGCGACCGCCGAGATCGACGACGACGAGGTCGTCGCCGACCAGCTGCGCCGGCTCGGTGACCTCGCTTCCGGGTACGGGGTCCGGCTCGCCTACGAGGCCTTGGCGTGGGGCAGGTTCGTCAACGACTTCGAGCACGCCCAGCGGATCGTCGACCTGGCCGACCACCCCAACGTGGGTACCTGCCTGGACAGCTTCCACATCCTCTCCCGCGCCTGGGATCCCGCCCCGATCGAGGACATCGCGGCGGAGAAGATCTTCTTCGTGCAGCTCGCCGATGCTCCGCTGCTGCACATGGACGTCCTGTCCTGGTCCCGCCACCACCGGGTGTTTCCCGGCGAGGGGGACTTCGACATGGTCGGGTTCATGACCCACCTGGTCCGCGCCGGCTACGACGGCCCCGTGTCCCTGGAGATCTTCAACGACGCCTTCCGTCAGGCCGACGTCCACCGCACGGCCGTGGACGGGCTGAGATCCCTGCGCTGGCTCGAGGACCAGACCCGACGGGCACTGGGCGGTCGACCCGCGCGGGGCCGCCTGCAGCTGCAGGCCCTGCCGCCGGTGGAGGAACCGGACGGGTACGACTTCGTGGAGATCCGTACCGGGCGGCTCGGGGAGACCACCCGGCTGCTGCACCAGCTGGGTTTCGCGCTGGGTGGGCACCACCAGTCGAAGGAGCACGTGCAGGTGTGGGTCCAGGGACCGGTGCGGATCATCGTCAACAACGCCGTTCCCGAGGACGCGCCCACCGAGGTCGCCGCCCTCGGCTTCGAGGTCGCGGACCCGGCCACCGCGCTCGAGCGCGCCACCCGGCTGTCAGCCCGGCCGGTGTCCCGGTCCCAGCGCGACGACGAACAGGTGCTGCGCGGGGTGTTCGCCCCGGACGGCACGGAGATCTTCTTCTGCCAACGGCCCGGCAACGGCGTCCCCGCGTGGCTGGGCGAGTTCGGCGCGGACGAGGAGATCGACACCGGGGCCCTGGTCACCGGCGTGGACCACATCAACATGGCCCAGCCCTGGCAGCACTACGACGAGGCCGTGCTGTTCTACACCTCGGTGCTCGCCCTCGCCGCCCAGCCCGCCCAGGACGTCCCCGGCCCCTCGGGACTGGTGCGCAGCCAGGTGATGCGCTCGGCCAACGGCGCGGTGCGGATGCCGCTCAACGTCGCCCCGACGGCCGCAGAGCAGGGCTCCTTCGTGGGCGCGGCCTACCCCGAGCACGTGGCGCTGTCCTGCACGGACGTCTTCGCCGTGGCCCGGCGGGCCCGCCGGCGGGGGCTGCGGTTCCTGCCCGTGCCGCAGAACTACTACGACGACCTCGACGCCCGCTTCGACCTCGACGACGAGTTCGTGGCCGCCCTGCAGGAGCTGCACCTGCTCTACGACCGGGACGCCGAGGGCGAGTTCCTGCACTTCTACACACAGACCCTGGGCACGGTGTTCTTCGAGGTGGTGGAGCGCCGCCACGGGTACTCCGGTTTCGGTGCACCCAACGCCCCCGTCCGCCTCGCCGCGCAGTACCGTCGCACCCACCCCCCACGGACGACCGATCCGCGGTCCCGCACCGGACGGGAGGTGCGGGGCACGTCCCCGATCGGCAGCACGGGCACAGGGGCCCCCTGAGCGCACGGACGCCCCCGCCCGCTGCCGGCTCACGAAGGCACCTGTCCGAGCGGGGGCCCGGGGCGGGATCTTCTCGGCTGCCTTCACCGCTGTCCCGGAAGCACGGGACCCTGCTCCCGGTTCCGGCCGAAGTGCAGGTGGTCCACGGTGGGGGGCGACGCCCGACACCGGGTCTCGGGAGGCCGACCGGTCGACGGCGGGACGGACCGGTGCGGCGGGTCCCACGGCCGTTCCGCACCCGCCGTGGCGTCCGTTCCCAGGTGGACGGGTGGTCGGCCCCTCTAGTGGGGACACCCTCCCGTACCCCCATATTGTGTGCGTACGCACATGATTGACGGGTGGGACGTCGTCTCGCGCCGGCCGCCCGTTCGATCGCCCTGGGGTGGCTGTGGGGGTCGGGGTGGGAAGAAGGTCCATAGTCGTGAGTCCGGTGGTGCTCGAGGCACAGGAACTGGTGAAGACCTACGGCCGGGGCGAGACCACGCACACCGCCCTGCACGGGGTGGATCTGGCGATCCGGGCGGGGGAGTCGGTGGCGATCGTGGGGAAGTCCGGATCGGGCAAATCGACCTTGATGCACCTCCTGGCGCTGCTGGACGCACCGACCTCCGGGTCGGTGGCCGTGCGGGGCCAGGATGCCGGGTCGTTGTCGGCCCGGGAGCTCCACCGGGTGCGCAACACGATGTTCGGGTTCGTGTTCCAGCAGTTCTTCCTCACCCCGGGCCAGACGGTGCTGGAGAACGTGGTGCTGCCCCTGACGATCGCCGGGGTCGGCCGAGCCGAGCGGCGGCGCCGGGGGTTGGCGGTGCTGGAGCGGCTGGAGCTGGCGGAGAAGGCGGGCAGCCGGGCCACCGACCTGTCCGGGGGCCAGAAGCAACGGGTGGCGATCGCGAGGGCGCTGGTCAACGACCCGTCGGTGATCTTCGCCGACGAGCCCACCGGCAACCTGGACTCCGCCACCGGGGCGGTGGTCCAGGACATCCTCTTCGAGCTCCACCGGGACCGGGGCATCACCGTGGTCGTCGTCACCCACGACCCGGAGTTGGCCGCACGGTGCGACCGCCAGGTGCACCTGCGCGACGGGGTGATCGTGGACCCGGTCCCGTCCCCCGCGAGCGTCGTTCCTGCGGACCGGGTGGCCGTCGGGGATCCCGCCGAGCGGGACGAGGTGCCCCTCGAAGTGTCGGGGGGTGGGCGGTGAAGTGGCCGGATGTGGTCGGCTCGGCCGTCACCAGCACGTTGCGGGGCCGGATCCGGACCGTGCTGACCGTGGTGGCGGTGTTCATCGGCGCGCTGACCCTGACCCTGACCTCGGGCATGGGCACCGGGGTGAACCGCTACATCGACGAGACGGTGGCCGCCTTCGGCGATGCGGACACGCTCTACGTGCAGAAGTCCCAGCCGCTGCTGGAGCTCTCCACCGGCACGGGCCCGCGGGCCTACGACCCGGAGGACACCCAGGTGTCCACCGGGTTCGGTGTCTCCTTCGCGGGACTGTCGGAGGAGAACATCGCCACCGTGGAGGACACCCCCGGGGTGGCCGAGGTGCAACCGGTCTACAACGTGGTCCCCACCTACCTGGGGGCTGCGGGGGAGAAGTTCCAGCTCGCGCTCGGCGTCCCGGTCCACGGCGACGGCCTGCAGATGGTCACCGGCGCCACCGCCGCCGAGGGCGAGGACGAGATCGCGATCCCCGACAGCTGGGTGGCCGATCTGGGCTTCGCCTCGGCCGAGGACGCGGTGGGGGGCACCGTGCAGGTGGTGATGACCGACCAGGCAGGAGCGGAGCGCTCCTTCGAGGCGCGCGTGTCGGGGGTGACCCAGGCCAGCCTGGCCGGGGTCGCGATGAACCCCCTGCCGTCGACCTCGTTCAACGAACGCCTCTATGCCTACCAGACCGGCGGAGGGCCCGAGCAGATCCCGGCCAGCTACATCATGGCCCGGGCCATCATGGACGACCCCGCCCAGGCCACAGCGGTGCAGGAGGAGCTGGAGCGGGCGGGGATGGTCGCCTCCACGGTCGAGGACCAGCTGGGGATGTTCCGCACCGTGATCGACGCCGTGATCTGGATCCTCAACACGTGTGCGGTCATCGCGCTGCTGGCCGCGAGCCTGGGCATCGTCAACACGCTGCTGATGTCCGTCCAGGAGCGCACCCGGGAGATCGGGCTGATGAAGGCCCTGGGCATGAGCGGCCCCAAGGTCTTCGGGCTGTTCTCCCTCGAAGCGGTGTTCATCGGCTTCCTCGGCGCGGTCCTGGGGGTGGCCACCGGGGTGGCCGGGTCGTGGGTGGCCGGGGTGCTGGCCGAGGGGTTCCTGGCCGGGCTGCCCGGGCTGTCGCTCTTCGCCTTCCGAGCCCGCAGCCTTGCCCTGATCGCCGTGGCCGTGCTGGCCATCGCCTTCCTCGCCGGCACGATCCCCGCCGTGCGCGCGGCGGGGAAGGACCCCATCACCGCCCTGCGGCACGAATGACCCCACCGGCCCGCACCGTCCTGGCCGCCCGTGCTCACCCGGACCTGGAGATCGGACGAGAGCGGAGCACCGGAGCGATCACGTGCTCCGGGCGGGCGAGACGGTGTCGGACGGTGTCCGGGTGCGGCGCTATACCATCGAACGGTGCCTCGGCCGGGTGACCGCCTCGACCGCACAGCCCATCGAGTGCTCGGGTGCGTCGACCGTGACCGCAGCCTGGGAACGACCGTTCTGGAGAAGCCCATGACATCCCCCCGCGTCGCCTTTCTCGACGTCGACGGAACAATACTCGACCACGGCGTGTCCGTCGCAGCCTCGACCGTGGAGGCGATCCAGGGTGCGCGCGCAGCGGGGCACCTCGTGTACCTCTGCACCGGACGCGCAGCCGGGGCGATTCCCCGTGCGGTGCGCGCGATCGGCTTCGACGGTGCGATCACCAACGGCGGCGCGTATGCCACCAGCGGTGCAGAGACCGTCGTGGCCGCGACCATGCCGCGCGAGGCGGTGCAGCGGCTCATCGACTACTTCCAGGACCGGGGCCTTCTGTTCTTCCTGCAGACCGATGCCGCCGTCCACGCCTCCCCGCAGGTGCGAGCACGATTCGCCGAGATGCTGCGCCAGTGGGAGAGCGCCCACGGTGAGCCCGACGAACCGCAGACCGCACCCCAAGGTGTGCCGCGGACCCGGGATCTGACCGAGGTCGACCTCGACCGTGTCGCGAAAGCGGTGTTCCTCGGGGAGGACGTGGATACGGTCGCGCGCGCCCAGCGCGAGCTCGGGGACCGGTTCCACGTCGTGCCCGGCAGCATGCCGCTGCCCGGCGGATCCAACGGCGAGATCGGCATGCGCGGCACCACCAAGGGCTCAGCCATCGAATCCGTGCTCGACCACCTCGGCATGGACCGATCGGTGGCGATCGGCATCGGCGACAGCTGGAACGACGTGGAGATGTTCCAGGTGTGCGGCACCGGCATCGCGATGGGCAACGCGGCTGCGGAGATGAAGGCACTGGCCGACGAGACCACGACGAGCGTGCGCGAGGACGGGGTGTGGAACGCATTCGTGCGTCACGGACTCGTCGCAGGCTAGGCGTCCGTCCGCGCGACGAGCCGACGGGCGGCAGGGGACCGCGGGGTGCCCACGGGCGCGACGGTCAGCCCCCCGGACCCGCCGGGGCGCGTCCGAGGGCTGCCCGAGCCACACGCCCGTGCTCGGTCGCCAGGATCTGGACCGGGCGGGCCGGTGTCTCCGCAGCACCCGCGTCCTCGGCGCGCAGCACCACCGTGTCGCCGTGGGATGCACCCGGATGCACCGGCGACAGCACGGCGGTGGGGACGTGACCGTCGATGGTGCGGTGCAGACCCTGTGGCGGTCAGCCGGCGGGGATGTCAGCGCACGCGGAGGTCGTCGACCATGCGGGCGATGTGCAGGGTCAGGTAGGTGACCTCGTCCTCGGTGAGGGGTTCCCCCAGGCGCAGCTCCAGCACCGCCTGGAGCTTCAGGGCAGTGGCGAAGGCGTCGGGGTAGGCCTCTCTGATCGCGACGCTGAGCCGGGTGGCGCCCTCGTCCAGCTGCCGGCCGGTGTGCGCCCGCACGAAGAAGTAGCGCAGGTGGGTGATGAACCGGGCGGCGTTGATGGTGTCGCGGTCGAACGGACGACCGTAGGCCTGCTCGAGCACCTCGAACAGCTGCGCGAAGACCCCGGTCATCTGATAGGTGTACGACAGGTCGCCGGTGGCGAACCCGGCGTTGACCAGGTGGAGGGCGATCGGGACGGCCTCCGCCTCCGGCAGCGGCTGCTCGAGGTGGGCGTTGACGTGGTCGAGGACCCGCTGCGCGACCCCCAGCTCGTCGGGGTACAGGTGGGCGACCTCGGTGCGCAGCGGGTACTCGATGTCGATGCCCTGCCGCAGGCGCTTGATCGCGAAGCTGAGGTGGTCGGCCAGGCCGACCACCGTGGTCGAGCTCAACGGGGCGGCCATGTCCGTGCGGGCGATCTCCAGGGCCTGATCGGCCAGCAGCAGGTGCTCCGGAGGGATCGCCGCCACCAGTGCCCCGAAGTTGTCGGCGTCCCGCCCGTCGTCGGGGACGAAGACCCGCACCACCTTGGTCCCGTCGACCTTCTGCCCGGGCTTGGCCTGGAAGCCCAGACCGCGGCCGGTGAGGATGACCTCACCCCCGGCCCCGTTGCGGGCGAGGACGACGTTGTTGTTGAAGACACGCAGGACCTCCACGTCGTCCTCCTTATCTCTCGGATTCCCGCTCGCGGTGGCACAGGCCCGGGG
>NZ_JBISWJ010000010.1:0-60528 GCF_044462225.1 Kocuria kalidii
CCACCGCGAGCGGTCGGACAGGCTCTACTGCAGGTGCGCACCGTTGGTGGCGATGACCTGGCGGTACCAGTCGAAGGACTTCTTCCGGTACCGCTCCAGGGTCCCGGTGCCGTCGTCGTCGCGGTCCACGTAGACGAACCCGTAGCGCTTGCTCATCTGCGCGGTCGAGGCGCTGACCAGGTCGATGCACCCCCAGGTGGTGTAGCCCAGCAGCTCCACCCCGTCGGCGACCGCCTCGCGGACCTGGACCAGGTGGTCGTTGAGGTAGGCGATGCGGTAGTCGTCCACCACGGTCTTCGTGCCGTCGACCTCCACCAGCTCGTCGACCGCCCCGATGCCGTTCTCCACGATGAACAGCGGCTTCTGCCACCGCTCCCAGTAGTCGTTGAGCACCACCCGAAGGCCCTGCGGGTCGATCTGCCAGCCCCACTCGGAGGCCTCCAGCGTCGGGTTGGGGACCCCTCCCATGAGGTTGCCCGCTGCCGCGATCTTCTGTGCCGGGTCGGCCGTCTCGCAGATGCTCATGTAGTAGCTGAAGGACACGAAGTCCACGGTGTGGCGCAGGTCCTCCCGGTCCTGGTCGGTGATCTCCAGCTCGATCCCGTTCTCCCGGAAACGGCGCAGCAGGTACCCCGGGTACTCCCCGCGGCAGTGGACGTCCCCGAAGGCGTAGCTGTCGTGGGCGGTGTGCATCGCCGCCACCACGTCGGAGGGGTCCGGGGTGAGCGGGTAGGTCGGCATGGCGATGATCATGCACCCCACCTGTGCGCCGGGTGCGATCTCACGGGCCAGCCGGGTCGCCCGGGCCGAGGCCACCAGCTCGTGGTGGATCGCCTGGTAGAGGTCCTGCTGGGACAGCTCCTCCTTCGGCGTCGGGATGCCCCCCGAGAGGAACGGCGCGTGGATCACCGAGTTGATCTCGTTGAACGTCAGCCAGTACTTCACTCGCCGGCCGTAGCGCTCGAACAGGGCCCGGCAGTAGTTCTCGTAGAACCCGATGAGCTCCCGGGACGTCCAGCCGTCGTAGGTCCGGGCCAGGTGCAGCGGGGTCTCGTAGTGACTGATGGTCACCAGCGGCTCGATGCCGTGGCGTTCGAGCTCGTCGAGGACCCGGTCGTAGAACGCCAGCCCCTCCTCGTCGGGGGTCTCCTCGTCACCGTGGGGGAAGATCCGGGACCAGGCGATGGAGAAGCGGAAGGTCCTGAACCCCATCTCGGCGAACAGGGCGATGTCCTCGGCGTAGCGGTGGTAGAAGTCGATGGCCTCGAGCTTGAGGTTGTCCTCGGTGGGGCCCTCGGTGGGGGGCGTCATGATGCCGTCGGGCATGACGTCCTGGATGGACAGGCCCTTGCCGCCCTCGGCGTAGGCGCCTTCGATCTGGTTGGCGGCGGTGGCCCCGCCCCACAGGAACCCCTGGGGGAAGGTCTGGGGGATAGTCGTCGTCATGGGCTGCTCCTTCGTCTGTCGTCCATCATTCATCAGTGGTGGTGCTGCAGGTGGTGTCTCAGATCTGCACGGTCACGGCCGGCTGACCGTGCGTGACCGCGCCCCGGGCGACCGGGACCACGCTCGCCAGCTGGGCGGTGTTGGTGACGACCACCAGGGTCGTCGGGTCGTAGCCGGCCTCGGCCACCACATCGAGATCGACGACGGCCAGCAGGTCCCCGGCCTGCACGTGGTCGCCGCGGGTGACGGCGGGGCTGAAGCCGTGTCCGTCGAGCTGGACGGTGTCGATGCCGATGTGCACCAGCACCTCCACACCGTCGGCGGACTTGATGCCGTAGGCGTGCCCGGACTTCATCGCGGCCCTCACGGTGCCGGAGATCGGAGCGTGGACGTGCCCGTCGGTGGGGACGATGCCCAGGCCCTTGCCCATGGCCTCGGAGGCGAAGACCTTGTCCGGGACCTCGGCCAGGGCCACAGCTCGGCCGTCGACGGGGGAGAGGACCTCCACGGTGCCGGCGATCCCAGATGCGGTGGCGGTGCCGGTGGGCAGGGTGGCCGTGGCCGGGGCGGCACCGGCCGGGGTGCCGGTGGAGGCGCTGGTGTGCGCGGTACCGGAGGCGCTCGGGGCGCCGTCAGCGGCCGGATCCAGTGCATCGGTGTCCTGGGCCTGGACGTCGGCGGCGGGGACCGCGGTCTCCCGCGGGCCGAACAGGAAGGTCAGGGTGAAGGCGATGACCACGGCGACGCCGGTGCCGATCAGCTGCAGGGCAAAGCTGCCGACCTGCGTGAACGCCGGCAGGGCCAGCAGGGAGGGAAAGACGAAAGCGTTGGCCGCGTTGCCGCCGGCGGCCGCTATGGCCCCGCCCACGACACCGCCGACGATGCCGAAGTAGAAGGGCTTCTTCAGCGGCAGATTCACGCCGTAGATGCCCGGTTCGGTGATTCCGGCCAGGAAACCCGACAGAGCGGCCGGGCCGGCGACCTGACGACGTGCGGCGTTGCGGGTGCGGAAGAACACGGCCAGGGTCGCGGCGGCCTGGGCGAGCACGGCCGCGAGCAGCGGTCCCGTCAGGAGGGAGTGGCCCTGGGTGGCGAGGTCGTTGGTGATGATCGGGATGAAGCCCCAGTGCAGACCGAACAGCACGAACACCTGCCAGAACCCGCCCATGATGGCTCCTGCGAGCCAGGGAGCGACGCCGAAGACCGCGTTGACACCGGAGGAGACGGCCTGCGCGGCCAAGGTGGTGACCGGGCCGACGGTCATGAGGATGAGGGGAACCATGATCAGGATGGTGAGCAGCGGGGTGGTGAAGTTGCGCAGGGCCGAGGGCAGGACCTTGTTGAGGAACCGCTCCAGATATCCCTGCAGCCACACCGCCACGATGATCGGGATGACGGAACTGGTGTAGTTCATCATCACCACCGGCAGGCCCGCGAAGGACACCGGTTCGCCCGCAGCGCCCAGCGCCACGATCGCGGGGTACACCAGCGCCCCGGCGATGGCCATGGACGTGAACTGGTTGGTCTTGAACCGCCGGGCGGCGGTGATCGCCAGGAACAGTGGCAGGAAGTAGAAGATCGAGTCGGCGGCCGCTGCCAGGATGACGTGGGTCTGGGACTCGGCGTCGAGCCAGCCGAACTGGACGGCCATGCTCAAGAAGGCCTTCAGCAGTCCGGCACCGGCCAACGGCCACAGGATCGGGGAGAAGATCGAGGAGATCAGGTCGATCAAGCGGTTGAAGACGTTCCCGCTCGAGGCCACGTCCCCGCCTGCGGTGGCCTCGTCACCGGTGAGCTCGGTGATCTTGCCCAGTTCGGCGTAGACGTGCGGCACGTTGTCACCGATGACGACCTGGTACTGGCCCCCCGCCTGCATCACCGTGATCACCCCCGGCAGCCTCTCGACGGCGGTCTTGTCCGCCTTGGACTCGTCGCGCAGCTTCAGGCGCAGGCGGGTGGCGCAGTGGGTGGCACTGGCGATGTTGTTCTCACCCCCGACCTCGTGCAGGATCCCTTCGGCCAACGACCGGTAGTCCACAGCAGCCATGGCAGACCTTCCTCTCCGATGTCGGGCACAAAAAAAGACCCGAGCCGCACCACTGGTGCGTCTCAGGTCTTGCCCCGTGTCCGGGTGACAATCCTTCGCGGACAGGTATCGTCCGACATCGGAAGCATAAAGGTGATCGCTCTCACGTGCAAGGCGTGCGAGAAGTCATCCGGGTCGGGCCCGACGCACTGCTGCCCGACGGGGCTGCGGAGGACGGACACCTGTGCGAGGGCTCTCCTGCTGCGCACCACAACCGCTGAGGTGGACGCCGAGGCGGGAGGCGACTCTCTCGTCAGCTGCTTCTTCGGTGCTGCCGGTGGTGGCCACCAAGAGAGCCCCTCCGGGGCGGCACGGTCATCGACCCGCGGTCGACCGTGCCGCCCCTTCTTCGAGGGCGGAGGTGCGGGGAGCGACGGTTCCGGCACCTCCCACGACCGGTCGTCGACCAGCCGCCGGGACTCCTTCTGCCGTGTCATGGCGACCACGGCCGTCACCGGCCCGCGCGCCCCGCTGCCCCGAACTCGAGCTGTCGGACCCGCCGCTAGCCGATCGGTGCGGGCGGTCGTTCCCCGCTGAGCACGGCGAGCACGTTGTCGGCGGCGAGCATCGCCATCGCGGTGCGCGTCTCGATCGTGGCGGAGCCCAGGTGCGGCACCAGCACCACGTTGTCGAGCTCCAGCAGCTCGGGATGCACCCGGGGCTCGTGCTCGAAGACGTCCAGCCCGGCACCCGCGATCCGGCCCTCGCGCAGCGCGGACGCGAGCGCCGCCTCGTCGACGATCGGTCCGCGCGCGGTGTTGACGAGGTACGCCGAGCTCTTCATCGCCGTCAGCTGCTCGGCGCCGATCAGGTGGTGCGTGGCGGACCCGTAGGGGCAGTGCAGCGACACGACATCGGAGACGGCCAGCAGCTCGTCGAGATCGACCCGCCGCGCGCCCAGCTCGGCGGCGATGCCGGGATCGATCTCACTGCGCGACTGGTAGACGACCTCCATGCCGAAGGCCCTGGCCCGCCGCGCGGTCGCCTGACCGATGCCGCCCATGCCGACGACGCCGAGGGTCTTGCCCTGCAGGCTGCTGCCGAGCAGGAAGAACATGCCCCACTTCCAGGCCTGGCCGGAGCGGATGAGCCGTTCCCCCTCACCGAGCCGGCGGGTGGCCATGAGGATGAGGCCGAACGCGATGTCGGCGGTGGCGTCCGTGAGCACACCAGGGGTGTTGGTGGCCACGACGCCCCGTTCGGCGCAGGCCGGCACGTCGATGTTGTCGTAGCCGACGGCGACGTTCGCGACCACCTGGAGCTGCGGGCCGGCGGCGTCGAGCAGCTCGGCGTCGACGCGCTCGGTGAGCAGGCTCACGACGGCGTCGGCGCCGGCCACCCGGCGCAGGAGCTCCTCGCGGCCGATCGACTCCGGACCCGGCCAGGCATCGACCTCGTGCGCGGCGCGAAGCTTCTCGACCGCGGCGTCGGGCACACGTCCCGTGACGACGACCCGGCTCATGCCGACTCGATCCACTGGCACAGGCGGCCGAGGCCGTCGCGGATGTCGGGGACGTCGATGCCCGAGTAGGCGAGCCGGATGTACTGCCGCTCCTCGCCGGGCTGGCGCCGGCCGAAGTGCTCACGCGTGCAGAAGGAGACGCCCGTCTGGTGCAGGGCCTCGGTGGCGAAGTCGCCGACGGCCGTGTAGCCCATGCGCTCCATGGCGGCGGTGACGTCGGGGAACAGGTAGAACGTCGACTGCGGGACGGCGACGTGCATGCCGGGGGTGGCGTTCACCAGCTCGCACGCGGCGTCCCGGCGCTCGCGCAGGACGTCGAGCATCTGCTGCACGGGTTCCTGGGTGCCGCGGAGCGCTTCGATGCCGGCCCACTGCACGTAGTGCGTAGTGCACGACTCGTCGTTGGTGTTGAGCGTGCTGAGCACCTTGGCGAGGTGGGGCGGCGCGACGGCGCAGCCGAGGCGCGAGCCGGTCATGGCGAACTTCTTGCTGAACGTGTAGAGGATGACGGTGCGCTCCGCCATGCCGGGGAGCGACGCGATCGAGGTCGAGACCCCCTCGTAGCGCGTCTCGAAATAGGCCTCGTCGGAGAGCACCCAGAGGTTGTGCTCCTGGGCGAGCTGCGCGATGGCCTCGCGCTCGGCCGACGTCGACTCGGCCGAGATGGGGTTCTGCAGGTCGTTGTAGATGATCGCGACCGTGTTCGCGGTGATCGAGGCGCGCACCTGGTCGAGGTCGATCGCGAAGCCCCCCTCCGTGGGGAGGTAGCGGTAGGGCACGGCCGTGCCCCCGAGGTACTCGATCTGCGACTCGTAGATGGGGAAGCCGGGGTTCGGGTAGAGCACCTCCTCGCCGGGGTTCATGACCGCCTGCAGGAACTTCGTGATGACGGGCTTGCCGCCCGTCATCACGACGACGTTGTCGGGGGTGAGGCCGATGCCACGACGCGAGCCGAGGTCGTCGGCGAGGGCCTCGCGCAGCTGCGGGATGCCGGGGCCGGGGCAGTAGCCCGTGTAGCCGTCGGCGATGGCCCGGTTCATCGCCTCGACGATGTGCGGGGCCGTCGGGATGTTGATGTCGCCGAGGTGGAAGGGGTACACGCGGTTCCCCTTCGCCTTCCAGGCGGCGGCGGCTTGGGCGACGCTGAAGGCGGTTTCGGTGCCCAGCCGGTCGAGCCGGTGCGCGAGTTGCGGCATGCTGTTGCACTCCTCATCGAGTTGGCGATCAAGCTCCGGCGGAGCCGGTTCTAATACACGACTAATATATCAGACCGTGCCGTCTGCCCTGTGATCGAGGTCTCACGGAAGACGCTCATGGACCTCGACGTCCACGGCATCGGTGCGTGATCACCGGTGGACGGCGTGGATCTCCCGCGCGAGGGAGACCATGGCGTCGGCTCGACGGGAGCGACGCACGCCGGCGTCCCAGGCGAGGCCGACTCCCACCGGCTGCGGACCCGGTTCCACGGGGCGCGTGGTGAGCGGCCGGCCTCCCCAGGTGAGACTGCTCGAAGGGTGCTGGATCAGGACCGAGTACCCCAGACCCCGCCCGACCAGGGAGCGGGTGAGCTCGAAGTCGGTGGTGCGGAAGCGGACCCGCGGCGTGATGCCGGCCAGGTCGAACAGCGCCATGGTGTTCTCACGGCTCGGGGGCAGGTCCAGGAGGATGAAGGGCTCGGCAGCGAGGAGTTCCAGCGGCAGAGGTCGGTCCCCGTCCTGGGCCAGACGGTGATCGGCGGGAAGCACGACTCGCGGGGTGGCCTCGTAGAGGCGGTGCACCTGGACGTTCGGCGGCAGGGCCACGTCGTAGACCACGGCCAGATCGAGCTGGCCACGGGCCAGCCGGTCCACGAGATCGGCCTGGCTGCCGCTGACGAAGTCCAGGTCCACGCCGGGGTGCCGTTCGGTGTAGGCGGCCAGCAGCTCGGCCAGCACCGTGGGCGCCAGGGTGTGGTAGCTGCCCACCATGAGCGGACCGCGCAGTTCGTCTCCGGAGTCCCGGGCGCGCAGCTCCAGCTCCTCGGCCTCGCCCAGGAGGTTCCGGGCCTGGCGCAGCACGTCGTGCCCGCTGGTCGTGAGGCTCACGCCGTGCGCCCGGCGGCGGACCGTGAGCTGGGTGCGCAGCACCCGCTCCAGGTCGTCCACGGCCCCGGAGACCGCCGAGGGGGAGACGCGCAGCTGCTCGGCGGCTGCGGTGATGCTGCCGTGCTCCGCCACGGCGACGAAGCACTGCAGCTGGCGCAGGGTGTAGCCGACAAGTCTCATCCCCATCCCCTTCCTCTGATTTTCCGGGAAACATAGATCAATTTATGTTCTTTTCCAAGCTTGTGCCCGGAGTCACACTGGGAGGAGTTCTTCCTCCGGCCCCGTGCCGGTCCCGCCGTCCGCGAAAGAGGCCACCGCCATGACCGACACCGCCCCCGAAGCCGTCGACTGCCCCACCGCGGACTGGGTCACCATCCCGGACCTGTACCGGGACCCGTTCCCGATCTACCGGCGGATGCGGGAGGAGGCCCCGGTGCACTGGGTGCCGGCGGTCAACCGGTACATGGTCACCGACTACACCGCCTGCCACATCATCGAGCAGGACGCCGAACGCTTCAGCGCCGACGAGACCGATTCACTCATGAAGCGCTCGATGGGCCACTCGATGCTGCGCAAGGACGACCCCGAGCACAAGGTCGACCGGGACTCCTACGGGGCCACGCTGCGCCCGAAGACCATCAAGCAGCACTGGAACGCGATCTTCGCCACCAACAACCGCACCTACCTGGACGAGCTGAAGGCCAAGGGCCCCGGGGCGGACTTCGTCCGGGACTACGCCGCCCCCTACGCGGCCGAGAACCTCCGGCTGATCTGCGGGTTCCACAACGCCACGCAGCACGACATGCAGCGCTGGAGCCAGACCATGATCGACGGCACCGGCAACTACGCCGACGACCCGGACGTGTGGGCCCAGAGCGAGAAGTCCTCCGCGGAGGTCGACGCCGCCATCGACGAGATGCTGCCCCACCTCCAGGACCACCCCGACCACAGCCTGCTCTCCGGGCTCGCGTCGATGCCGATCCCGCTGGAAGCCATCCGCGCCAACCTCAAGATGACCATCGGCGGGGGCCTCAACGAACCCCGGGACGTGCTCTCCACCACGATCTGGGCGCTGCTCACCCACCCCGAGCAGCTGCACCGGGTGCTCGAGGACCCGTCCCTGCACCTGGCCGCCTTCGAGGAGTCCGTGCGCTGGGTCGCCCCGATCGGCATGTACCCGCGCCAGGTCGTGGCCGACACGGTCCTGGAGGGGATCCGACTGCCCGCCGGGGCCCGGCTGGGCGTGGTGATCGGGGCGGCCAACCGCGACCCGAAGATCTGGGACGACCCCGAATCCTTCGACATCCTCCGGCCCAGACGCCCGCACCTGGCCTTCGGCGGAGGCTCCCACTTCTGCGCCGGCACCTGGGTCGCCCGCGCCTCGGTCGCCCAGATCGCCATGCCCGCCGCGCTCACCGAACTGCCCGGCCTCCGCCTCGACCCGCAGGACCCGCCCCTGGACGCCGGCTGGGTCTTCCGCGGCATGATCCACATGCCCGTCCACTGGAACTGACCCCACCCCGCACCCCCACCGCGCACCCCGCACACCCACTGACTCGCACGAGGAGCTCCCATGCCCACCATCACCTACCACCAGCCCAGCGGTGCAGCCCGCACCCTCACCGTCGACGACGGCACCTCACTGATGCGCGCCGCCGTCACCGACGGCGTCCCCGGCATTGTCGGGGAGTGCGGCGGCCAGGCCATGTGCGCCACCTGCCACGTCTACGTCCGCCCCGGCGCCGAGGAACTCCTGCCGCCCATCGGCGAGGACGAGGACGAGATGCTCGACTGCACCGTGGCCGAGCGCACCGACCGGTCCCGCCTGGGCTGCCAGGTGGCCGTCGGAGGAGAGCTGCAGGACCTCGAGGTCGACGTGCCCGCCGAGCAGGTGTGACCGTGAGCACCGAGGACCACCGGCCCGGGGCCGTCGTCGTCGGCGGCGGCCACGCCGGTCTGCAGGTCGCCGAGACCCTGCGCACCGAGGGATATCAGGGCAGCGTCACGGTGGTCGTCGACGACCCCCACCCGCCCTACCAGCGGCCACCCCTGTCCAAGGACTACCTCGGCGGCAAGGATGCGGCACCCCTGCCTCTGCGCGGCCCCCGGTTCGCCGAGGAGAACCGGATCCGCCTGCGCACCGGCGTCACCGCCACCGGGATCGACCGGCAGCGCCGCACCGTCCGCCTCGACACGGACAAGGAGGTGCCCTACGCGCACCTGGTCCTGGCCACGGGCGCGACCAACCGGCGTCTCACCTGCCCGGGGGGCGAACTGGACGGTGTCCACGGACTGCGCACCCTGGCCGACGCCCAGCGGCTGGGCGCAGCACTGGTCCCGGCCCGCCGGATCGTGGTCATCGGGGCCGGGTTCATCGGCCTCGAGTTCGCCGCGGTCGCCCGGGCCCGCGGGCTGGAGGTCACCGTCCTGGAGTTCGCGCCCCGCCCGATGGGCCGGGCCGTCAGCCCCGTCACCGGGGACTGGTTCGCCCGGGCCCACCTCGAGTCGGGCATCGACCTGCGCCTGGGGGAGGGCATCGAGCGCTGCGACGGGACCGGCCGCGTCGAGGCCGTCGTGTCGACCACGGGGGAGCGGTATCCAGCAGACCTGGTCGTCGTCGGCATCGGCGTGGTGGCCAACACGGCACTGGCCGAGCAGGCCGGGCTCGAGGTCGACAACGGCATCGTCGTCGATGCGTCCCTGCGCACCTCCGATCCGGCGGTGCTCGCCGTCGGGGACTGCGCCAGCTTCCCCAGCGTGCACGCGGGGATCCGGAGCCGGCTGGAGTCGGTGCAGAACGCGACCGATCAGGCCCGCCACGCCGCCCACACCATCCTCGGCCGCACCGACGACTACGACGACCTGCCGTGGTTCTGGAGCCAGCAGGGACCCTGGAAGCTGCAGATCGCCGGGCTGCACCGGACCGGCGACGACACCGTGCTGCGCGGAGACCCCACCACCGGGAAGTTCTCCGTCTACTGCTTCCGGGACGGAGCCCTGGTCGCCGTGGAGTCGATCAACCGCCCCGCCGACCACATGACGGCGCGGAGGCTCATCAACGGGCAGGTACCCCTGACGCCCGAACAGGTCGCCGATCCCAGGACCGACCTGAAAACCCTCAGCCGCTCTGCCGGCGTGGCCTAGGGCGTACCGACCCGCAGCGTGGTCGATGCGCCGGCGCGGGCACAGGCCGCCGGTGCCGGGCGACCCGGCCGTCGGAGGGCGGCCCACCGACGACACCGCCGGTGGGCCGCCCCGATCGTCCTGCTGCTGCGGATCCCTCCGGGCATCCCTGGGTGCGGCACTGCGAACCGCCCCCGGGCGGCCGAGGCGAGTCCCGTTCCGGGGGTGGCGCCCATCACGTCGCATCGTATACGATCTGGAGCAAGAGACCTGGGCCACACCGCTGGACGTTCCTGACCCGGGCCACCTCCGCAGACCACGAAGGCAGGACGGCATGGCAGAGACGACACCGGCTCCTCCGGGGGCCACGGGACCCGTTGACTTCACCGACAGGGCGAACCGCCCCGGGAAGGTCATCGCCCTGCACCTGAACTATCCCTCCCGCATCGCCCAGCGGGGCCGCTCCCCGAAGTTCCCCGGCTACTTCCTCAAGGCCGGAACCTCGATCGCCCGGACCGGCGCCACGATCGAGCGCCCGGCCGGCACGGAGCTGCTCGCCTACGAGGGCGAGATCGCGCTGGTCATCGGGCAGACGTGCCGCCGCGTGCGCCCGGAGGAGGGGTGGGCCATGGTCTCCGGCATCACCGCCGCCAACGACTGGGGCCTCTACGACCTGCGCCACGCCGACAAGGGCTCCAACGTCAAGAACAAGTCCGGGGACGGCTACACCCCGCTGGGCCCGGAGGTCATCCCGGCCGCCGGGCTCGATCCGGCCGCGCTGCGCATCCGGACCTGGGTCAACGGACAGCTCGTCCAGGACGACACCACCGAGGCGCTGGTCTTCCCCTTCGGCCAGCTCGTGGCGGACCTGTCCCAGCTCATGACGCTGGAGGAGGGCGACGTCATCCTGACGGGCACCCCGGCCGGCTCCTCCGTGGCCCGGCCGGGCGACGTCGTGGAGGTCGAGGTGGACGCGCCCGAGGCGCCCGGCGCTCCCTCCAGCGGACGGCTGGTCACGCGTGTGGTGGCCGGGGAGCAACCGATGGCGCCCTACGGGCACGGCCCCCAGGTGGACGACACCCAGCGGGAGGAGGCCTGGGGGTCCCGGGACGCCGCCGGGCTGCCGCCGGCCGCGGCGGACGCCGAGCCGTACCACTACGTGCCCGCCACTCCGGTCCCCGACCGCAGCCTGCTCACCGACGAGCTCACCGCGAAGATCAACGAGACGGCCGTGGCCACCATCACCGCGCAGCTGCGCAAGCGGGGGATCGACAACGCCACGATCGACGGCGTGCGGCCCACCCATCCCGGCCGCCGCATCCTCGGCTACGCCAAGACGCTGCGCTACGTGCCCAACCGGGAGGACCTGTTCACGGCCTTCGGCGGCGGGTTCAACGCCCAGAAGCGCGCCATGGACACGGTGCAGCCGGACGACGTGGTGGTCATGGAGGCCCGCGGTGAGAAGGGGACCGGCACCCTCGGCGACGTCCTCGCCCTGCGCGCCCAGGTGCGCGGCGCCAACGCGGTGATCACCGACGGCGGCGTGCGGGACAGCGCCGCCGTCGCCGAGGTCGGCATCCAGGTCTACTCCAACGGCGCCCACCCGGCCGTGCTCGGCCGCCGCCACATCCCCTGGGAGGTCGGCGGGACGGTGGCCTGCGGCGGGACCACCGTCCAGCCGGGCGACATCGTCATCGGCGACGACGACGGCGTCGTGGTCGTCCCCCCGCAGCTGGTGACCGAGGTGATCGCCGACGCCTGGGAGCAGGAGCAGCAGGACGCCTGGGTGTACGACCGGGTGGCCGAGGGCCACCCCGTGGACGGACTGTTCCCGCCCAACGCCGAGTGGAGGCGCAGGTACCAGGAGCACCAGGAGCTGCGCGACGCCCAGGACACCCGGTGAGCACCGAGGTCCTCCGGTCCAAGTCGGAGCTGGCCTACCAGTCCATCCTCGAGGGGGTCCAGCAGGGCCGCTTCGCCCCGGGCAGCCGCCTGGTGCTGGCCCAGCTGGCCGCCGAGCTCGGGATGTCCGTGGTGCCGGTGCGCGAGGCCGTGCGGCGGCTGCAGCAGGACGGCCTGGTGGCCTACGAGCGCAACGTCGGGGCCACCGTGGTGGGCATCGACCCCGTGGAGTACCGGAACACCATGGAGACGCTGGCCCTGGTCGAGGGATTCTCCACCGCCCAGTGCGCGCCGCTGGTCACCGGGGCCGAGCTGCACCAGGCGCGGGGGATCAACGAGCAGATGCGCCGGGTGCTGGACGAGTTCGACCCGGTGAGGTTCACCACGCTGAACAAGCAGTTCCACTCCACGCTCTACGAGCACCACCAGAACGCGCACATCCTCGACCTGGTGCACCGCGGCTGGAACCGGCTGGCCGCCCTGCGCTCGTCCACCTTCGCGTACGTCCCCGGCCGGGCCCATGCCTCCGTGGACGAGCACGACCACCTGCTGGACCTCATCGCCGAGGGCGCGCCCTTCGACGCCGTCGAGGCCGCCGCGCGACAGCACCGCCTCAACACGCTCGACGCCTACCTGGCGTCGCTGACGACACCGCACGACGCCGCACGCCGAAAGGACACACCATGAGCACCGAGAACACCACCACCGCCGCACGACGCTGGGTTCCGGCCAACCTGCCGGAGAGGATCCAGCACTACATCGGCGGCGAGCACGTCGACTCGATCGACGGCGACACCTTCGACGTGCTGGACCCGGTCAGCAACCAGCCCTACCTGAAGGCCGCCTCCGGCAAGGTCGCCGACATCGACGCCGCCGTCGCGGCCGCCAAGGACGCCTTCGAGAACGGCCCGTGGCCGAGCATGCTCCCGCGCGAACGCTCCCGGGTGCTGCACCGGATCGCCGACATCGTGGAGTCCCGCGGCCAGGACCTGGCCGAGATGGAGTGCTTCGACACCGGCCTGCCGATCAAGCAGGCGCTCGGCCAGGCCCGCCGCGCCGCCGAGAACTTCCGCTTCTTCGCGGACCTGATCGTCGCCCAGCACGACGACGCGTTCAAGGTCCCCGGCCGGCAGGCCAACTACGTCAACCGCAAGCCGATCGGCGTGGCCGGGCTCATCACCCCGTGGAACACGCCGTTCATGCTGGAGTCCTGGAAGCTGGGCCCGGCCCTGGCCACCGGCAACACCGTGGTGCTCAAGCCGGCGGAGTTCACCCCGCTGTCCGCGTCCCTGTGGCCGGGCATCTTCGAGGAGGCAGGCCTGCCGGCGGGTGTGTTCAACATCGTCCACGGCTACGGCGAGGAGGGCTTCGCCGGCGACTCCCTGGTCAAGCACCCGGACGTCCCGCTGATCTCCTTCACCGGCGAGTCCCGCACCGGCCAGATCATCTTCGCCAACGCCGCGCCGTTCCTGAAGGGCCTGTCCATGGAGCTGGGGGGCAAGTCCCCCGCGGTCGTCTTCGAGGACGCGGACCTGGAGGCGGCCATCGACGCGACGATCTTCGGCGTCTTCTCCCTCAACGGCGAACGCTGCACCGCGGGCTCGCGGATCCTGGTCCAGCGCGGCATCTACGACGAGTTCGTGTCCCGCTACTCCGCCCAGGCCCAGCGCGTGAAGGTGGGTCTTCCGCACGACGAGGCCACCGAGGTCGGCGCCCTGGTGCACCCCGAGCACTTCGAGAAGGTCATGTCCTACGTGGAGATCGGCAAGGGCGAGGCCCGCCTGACCGCCGGCGGCGGCCGTCCGGACGAGTTCCCCGAGGGCAACTTCGTCCAGCCGACCGTCTTCGCCGACGTCGCCCCGGACGCCCGGATCTTCCAGGAGGAGATCTTCGGACCCGTCGTGTCGATCACCCCGTTCGACACGGACGAGGAGGCGCTGGCGCTGGCTAACAACACCAAGTACGGCCTGGCCGCCTACATCTGGACGAACGATCTGAAGCGGTCCCACAACTTCGCCCAGAACGTCGAGGCCGGGATGGTGTGGCTGAACTCCAACAACGTCCGCGACCTGCGCACCCCCTTCGGCGGCGTGAAGGCCTCGGGTCTGGGCCACGAGGGCGGGTACCGGTCCATCGACTTCTACACGGACCAGCAGGCCGTGCACATCAACCTCGGCGAGGTGCACAACCCCGTCTTCGGCCGCCAGGAGCAGGCCTCCGAGGAGCTCCAGGCCTGATCCTCCCCGCCTCCTGACACCCACCACTCATCACGAAGGACAGCACCATGACCCACCTCGACGACCGGACGATGACGTCCTCCGGCTTCTACGTCTCGCAGGAAGCCCCGATCCGTTCCGACAACCCGATCCCGACACCGCAGGCCCCCGCGCCGGACATCCTGCGCTGCGCCTACATGGAGCTCGTGGTCACCGACCTGAAGCGTTCGCGGCAGTTCTACGTGGACGTGCTGGGGCTGACCGTGACCGAGGAGGACGGGGACGCCGTCTACCTGCGGTCCCTGGAGGAGTTCATCCACCACAACCTCGTGCTGCGGCAGGGCCCGGTGGCCGCCGTCGCCGCCTTCTCCTACCGCGTGCGCACCCCGGAGGACCTGGACCGGGCCGTGGCCTTCTACGAGGAGCTCGGCTGCCGCGTGGAGCGCCGCCCGGAGGGCTTCACCAAGGGCATCGGCGACTCGGTGCGCGTCCAGGACCCGCTGGGCTTCCCGTACGAGTTCTTCCACGACGTCGAGCACGTCGAGCGGCTGGCCTGGCGCTACGACCTGTACACCCCGGGCGCCCTGGTCCGGCTGGACCACTTCAACCAGGTCACCCCGGACGTGCCCCGCGCCGTGGCGTACATGCAGGACCTGGGCTTCCGCGTCACCGAGGACATCCAGGACGACGAGGGCACCACCTACGCCGCCTGGATGCGCCGCAAGCCGACCGTGCACGACACCGCCATGACCGGCGGCGACGGCCCCCGGATGCACCACGTCGCCTTCGCCACCCACGAGAAGCACAACATCCTGGCGATCTGCGACAAGATGGGCGCCCTGCGCATCTCCGACCGCATCGAGCGCGGCCCCGGCCGCCACGGCGTCTCCAACGCGTTCTACCTGTACATCCTCGACCCGGACGGCCACCGGATCGAGATCTACACCCAGGACTACTACACCGGGGACCCGGACAACCCGGTCGTCACCTGGGACGTGCACGACAACCAGCGCCGTGACTTCTGGGGCAACCCGGTGGTCCCGTCCTGGTACTCGGAGGCCTCCCTGGTCCTGGACCTGGACGGCAACCCGCAGGAGGTCGTGAAGCGCACCGAGAGCTCCGAGATGGAGGTGACCATCGGCGCCGACGGGTTCTCCTACACCCGGGAGGGCGACGAGAACGGCACCTACACGGGCGAGGCCGCCAAGGGCTTCAAGCTCGGGAACCAGCTCTGAGCGGGGGCGAGGACGATGCTGGACCACGAGACCCATGTGAAGATCGCCGATGAGCTGCACCGGGCCGGGCTGGACCGCACGCCGGTGCCGCGGCTGACCCAGCGGTACCCGCAGATGGAGATCGAGGACTCCTACGCGGTGCAGAGGATCTGGGCGCAGCGGCAGGAGGAGGCCGGCCGCACCAAGGCCGGGCACAAGATCGGCCTGACCTCCAAGGCCATGCAGGACGCCACCGGCATCGACGAGCCGGACTACGGGGTGATCTTCGACGACCAGGTGGTCGAGTCCGGCCACGTCTACGAATGGGCGGGGTACACCCACCCGCGCATCGAGATGGAGCTGGCCTTCGTCCTGAAGGAGGACCTCGCCGGCCCCGGCGTGAACCTCTTCGACGTGCTGCGGGCCACCGAGTACGTGGTGCCGGCCCTCGAGGTGCTGGACTCGCGCATCGAGATGGAGGGCCGGACCATCACCGACACCATCTCGGACAACGCCGCGCTCGGCTCCATGGTGATCGGGGGCCGCCCGGTCGCCCCGGACGCCGTCGACCTGCGCTGGGTCGCCGGGGCGCTGTGGCGCAACGAGGAGATCATCGAGACCGGGGTGGCCTCCGGGGTGCTCAACCACCCGGCCAACGGCGTGCACTGGCTGGCGAACCGGATCGCCGGCCACGGGGACCGGCTGGAGGCCGGGGAGATCATCCTCGCCGGGTCCTTCACCCGCCCCATGTGGGTCCACGCCGGGGACACCGTGTACGCCGACTACGGACAGTTAGGGACCATCACATGCCGATTCGCCTAGAACCACAGCCCAGCCTCAAGGACCTTTTCACCACATCGGCGCGCGCCGGCCGGAACGGCCGCCCCGCCGCCGGGATGTTCGTCAACTCCGGCGATCCGTCGACCACCGAGATCTGCGCGTCCGCCGGTCTGGACTACCTCCTGCTCGACGGCGAGCACGCGCCGCTGGGGCTGGAGACCGTCCAGTCCCAGCTGCGGGCCATGGCCGGCTACCCGGTCGTCCCCGTGGTGCGCGTGCCCGCCCTGGACACCGTGCTGGTCAAGCAGTACCTCGACCTGGGCGCACAGTCCCTGGTCATCCCGATGGTGGACAGCGCCGGGGACGCCGAGGCGGCGGTGCGCGCCATGCACTACCCGCCGCACGGGGTCCGGGGCGTCGGTTCGGCACTGGCCCGTTCGGCGCGGTGGAACCGGATCCCGGACTACCTGGACCGGGCCGCCGACCTGGTCACGCTGGTCGTCCAGGTCGAGTCCGCCGCCGCCGTCGGCAACGCCGGGGAGATCGCCGCGGTCGACGGCGTCGACGGTGTCTTCATCGGCCCGTCCGACCTGGCCGCCTCCATGGGCCTGCTCGGCCAGCAGGACCACCCGGACGTGGTCGCGGCCGTGAAGACCGTGATCGACCGGGTCCGGGCGACCGGGAAGTTCGTCGGCGTCAATGCGTTCGCCGCCGACCGGGCCCGCGACTACGCGGCGGCCGGGGCCGACTTCGTGAACGTCGGGGCCGACGTCGCACTCCTGGCCCGGGCCACCGAGGCCCTCGCCGACACCTGGTGCGGCGCGGCCGCACCGACCGCATAGACCGCATAGACCGCATAGACCGACCGGACCACTGAACCGCCTCCCCGCTTTAGGAGACCCCATGCTGTTCCACCACCACGGGTACGTGTCCACGGACCCCCGCGTCCAGCCCGCCGCCGGGGTGGGCATCGACCGATCCCCCGAGCTGCCCGAGACCATGGACGTGCTCGTGGTCGGTGCAGGCCCCGCCGGCATGACGGCCACCGCCCAGCTGGCCAGCTTCCCGGACGTCATGACCTGCCTCGTCGACCGCCGCCCCGACCGTCTGGAGATCGGCCAGGCCGACGGCATCCAGGCCCGCAGCGTCGAGACGTTCCAGGCCTTCGGCTTCGCCCAGGAGATCATCGCCGAGGCGTTCCACCTGAGCGAGATGAACTTCTGGAAGCCGGACCCGGCCGATCCGGAGCACATCGTCCGGACCGCACGGGCCGTGGACGACCCCACGGGGGTCAGCGAGTTCCCGCACCTGATCGTCAACCAGGCGCGCGTGCTGGACTACTTCGCCCGCTTCGCGAAGAACGCCCCGTCCCGGACCGCACCGTACTTCGGCTGGGAGTTCGTCAAGCTCGAGGTCGGCGAGGGGGAGTACCCGGTCGCCGTCACCCTGAAGCGCACCGGCGACCAGCCGGAGGGCGGCACGAGCCCGGGCGAGGAGCGCGTCGTGCGCACCAAGTACGTCGTGGGCGGCGACGGCGCGCACTCGAAGGTCCGCCGGGACATCGGGGCCCAGCACGTCGGAGCCGTGTCCTACCACGCGTGGGGCGTCATGGACGTCCTGGCCGAGACCGATTTCCCGGACATCCGCACCAAGTGCGCCATCCAGTCCAAGCACGGATCGATCCTGCACATCCCGCGCGAGGGCGGCTTCCTGTTCCGCATGTACGTGGACCTGGGCGAGGTCACCGCGGAGGACTCCGGCGCGGTCCGCAGGACCCCGATCGAGTCGATCGTCGCCCAGGCCAACCAGATCGTCACGCCCTACACCGTGGACGTCAAGGACGTGGCGTGGTGGAGCGTCTACGAGGTCGGCCACCGGGTGACGGACCGTTTCGACGACGTCCCCACGGAGGAGGCGGGGCAGCGCAGCCCGCGGGTGTTCATCGCCGGCGACGCCTGCCACACCCACTCGGCCAAGGCAGGCCAGGGCATGAACGTCTCCATCCAGGACGCGTTCAACCTGGGCTGGAAGCTGGGCCACGTGCTGGCCGGGCTGAGCCCGGAGTCGCTGCTGTCCACCTACTCGGCCGAGCGCCAGCCGGTGGCCCAGAACCTCATCGACTTCGACCGGGAGTGGTCCTCCATGATGGCCGCCAAGCCGGAGGAGCTGGAGAGTGCGTCCGCGCTGGAGGACTTCTACCAGAAGACCGCCGAGTTCCCGGCGGGTTTCATGACGGAGTACCCGGCCGGGCTGCTCGTGGGCGGGGCGACGCACCAGGACCTCGCCACGGGCTTCCCTCTCGGCAAGCGGTTCAAGGCCCATCCGGTCAAGCGCGTCTCGGACACCAACCCGAAGTTCCTCGGCCACCAGCACACCGCCGACGGACGGTGGCGGATCTACGCCTTCGCCGACGCCGCCGTCTCCACGGCCGAGGACTCGGCGCTGCGGGCCTGGGCCGAGTGGATGGACTCCCCGGAGTCACCGGTGCACCGGTTCACCCCGGACGGCCAGGACCTCGACGCCCTGTTCGACCTCAACGTGGTCTACCAGCAGCCGCACGAGGAGGTGGACCTGATGCGGGCCCCGTCCGTGTTCCGCCCGAAGGTGGGCAGGTTCCGGATCTCCAACCTGAACAAGGTGTGGGGTGTCGACCCGGAGAGCGACATCTACGAGGCCCGCGGCCTGAGCCGGGACGGCGTGGTCGTGGTGGTCCGCCCGGACCAGTACGTCGCCCACGTGCTGCCGCTGACCGCGACCGCCGAGCTGTCGGACTTCCTGTCGCGGATCTTCACCCCCTGACCGGTCACGGCGACCTGCGCCCACGCCTCCCGCCGTCGACACCTCCGAGGTGATCGTGCGCCGGTCCCGGCACCCCGGCCGGGCCGACCGGGGCCGGGGGCGGCCGCCCCCTCGTCGGCTCCCCTCGGGCGGGGCGGACGGGCGTGCAGCACGCGCGCGCCCGGCGCCGTGGGCGGCCCGCCCCGTGATCCGCCGAGGGGACCGCCTTCCGTCCGGGACGGCACGACCCGGGTCCGCTGACGACCAGGTGGACCACGGGTCGTGCCCGGGGCCTTACACCACCCGGGCGTCGATGAGGGCCGGGCCGTCCGCCTGCAGCGCGCGCCGGTAGGCGCCGTCGAACTCCTCCCGAGAGGTCGTGCGGGTGGCGGGCACCCCGTATCCCCGGGCGAGGGACACGAAGTCGATCTCGCCCAGGACCAGGCCCGGCACGTCGGGCACGCCCATGCGCTGGGCGAACCCGGCCAGCGCGCCGTACCCGGAGTTGTTGACGATCACGAACACCGTGCGGGTGCCCCGCTGCGCCGCCGTGTACAGCGCGGTGATGCCGTAGTTCGCGGACCCGTCGCCGACGGTGGCCACGACGGTCGCCTCCGGCTCGGCGAGGGAGATCCCGACGGCGGCCGGCAGACCGAAGCCGAGGCCGCCGGAGGCGGGGAAGTGGTACCCGCCCGGCCGGTCGATCGCAATCCGCTCGAGATACTCCAGGTCGAGGGTGGTGGTCTCGTTGACGTAGACGACCCGGTCGTGGACGTGCTGGTTCAGGACCTCGAGGATCTCTGTTCCCGTCATCCCGTCCGGGGAGGTCCTCGCCGCGGGCAGCCGGCGCTCCGGACGCCGGGCACCACGGTCCCGCACCCTCTCCGCCAGCACGGTGACGACGCCGGCAACATCGGCCACGACTGCCCGGCCGAAGGGTGCGCGGGTGGCCTCGGACGGGTCCTGCGTCACCTGCCAGACCTGCGTGCCGGGCTCGAGGTAGTCTCCCGGCTCCCACCGGTGGTAGCGGAACACCGGTGCGCCGAGCACGAGCACCGTGTCGTGTCCGGACAGTTGACGGCGCACCGACTCGATGCCCGGGACCATGACGCCGCCGAAGTTGGGGTGGGTGGTGGGAAACGGCGCACGCGACGGTGACGGCGCCACGTACACCGTCGCATCGGCGTGCTCGGCCAGCCGGACCACGGCCTCGAAGACCGCGGGATCCCCGACGGCGGCTGCGTCGACCTGGGGCCCCAGCACCAGCGCCGGGCTCCGTGCGTCGTCGACGGCGGCGAGCAGCTCACGGGCGATCCGCTCGGGCGGCGCACCCGCTGTGGTCACCGAGCGTTCGACGAGCAGGGCGTCATCGGGAAGGGCCGGTTCGCTCCAGTCGTCCAGTGGGACCGACACGTAGACAGGACCTCGTGGATGGGTGGTGGCCTCGAGCACGGCCTGGGACAGGGTGCGGGGCACGTCCGCGGCGGACAGTGGTTCGTGCGCGTACTTGGTCAGCGGGTAGGTCAGCATTCCCGCCTCCATGTTGGCGAGCATGGCCTGCTGCCCGACCGTGCGCCGGACCTGCTGGCCGGCCAGGAGCACCAGCGGCACGTGCGCGTACCGGGCGTTGGTCAGCGCGCCCATGGCGTTGCCGGTTCCGGACGCGGCGTGCAGGTTCACGAGGACCGGCCTGCCGGTCGCGCGGGAATAGCCCTCGGCCATGCCCACCACCACCTGCTCGTGCAGTCCGAGCACGAAGTCGAAGTCCTCGTCCAGTCCGGCCAGGAAGGGCAGCTCGTTGGATCCCGGGTTGCCGAAGATCGTGGTCATCCCGTGCGCACGGAACAGATCCGCGGAGGCCTTCAGCACTGTCCTGTCGTCTTCCATCATTCGACTCCGATCACTTGGGTGGTGCAGCGTGGCCGCTTCGTTCCGCCAGATGGCCTCGAGGACGGCTGGAGGCCCTCCGGGTCGGTCCGGCCGAGGACCCGGGTGGCGGAGCTGCGGGCCCCGGGCCTGTCGGAGGGCGAGTCCCGCACGACGTCTCTGCTCCACCTGCTGGGGGAGCGGGCCGTCCTCCTGCACAAGGTATCCCGTGTCCGCTCCGAGGGCCTCGCCCCATGCCCGGAGAAGTTCCCGGAGACCGGCCGCCCACCCAGCACGCAAGGAGGTGCCCCGGGGCGGAAGCCGCGGGGCAGTCGGTTCCCACCGACGGGCATCGACCGTCCACGACGGCGTCCTCGTCGTCCTGCACCCACCGTGCACCGCTCCCGGGGGGTGGCCACGACAGGGCGGGTCTCGACACCACGTCGAGAGAGCAAACTCTGCACCAGGGGCCAAATCGCATGCGCTGGCGGTCAAGTCGATGCGCCCGGCGACGCCGATAGTTGAAGACACGCCCGGGACGTCCGGATCCCGGGGGCGATCCAGGAGGACCCGTGAGCCGAGCCGACGTCATCGTCACCAATGCTGTCGTCCACACCATGGACCCGGAGCGGCCGAGTGCGACGGCCTTCGCTGTCGCCGACGGCCGCATCCTGGTCGTCGGATCCGACGACGACGTGCGCGCCACGGCCGGAGCCGGCACCAGGATTATCGATCTCGCCGGCGCAACCGTGATCCCCGGTCTCGTCGACGTGCACAACCACCACCTCATGGCGGGTGAGGCGGACCTGTACCAGCTGGCCTTCGCACCGACCACCACCTTCGACGAGGTCATCGAGGCGGTGCGCGGCTACTCCGCCGGGCTGGCACCGGACGCATGGGTCATCGGCGAGGCGTTCGGAAGCCTGCTGATCGAGGACTTCTCGAAGAGCTCGGCCCGGGAGCGGCTCGACGAGGCGGCGGGCGGACGGCCCGTCGCCCTCACGGACGACAGCCACCACAACCGCTTCGCCAGCACCCGCGCCCTGGAACTGGCGGGGATCACCGCGGACACCCCCGACCCGGACCAGGGGCACATCGTCCGCGACCCCGAGACGGGGGAGCCGACGGGTCTGCTGCTCGAGTCCGCGACCATCGCCCTGACGGAAGCGGTGGACGCCGGACTGCAGCGCACCCCGGAGCGATATCGCGCTGCGAGCCGGCGGGCGCTCGAGATCCTGCACTCCTACGGAGTCACCGCCTTCCAGGATGCCGCGGCCACGGTGGAGATCATGGGGGCGCTGCGCGACCTCGACGAGGCGGGCGACCTCCAGGCCTGGGTCTCCTCCTGCATGCTGTCCTCGGGGTTCCTCTTCGCCAACACTCCCTTCGGCGACGAGCTCGTCGCCCGTGGCGAGGAGTTCCGCACGACACATCACCGGCCGGACTTCGTCAAGGTGGCCCTCGACGGTGTGCCGCCGACCTACACCGGAGCCTTCCTCACCCCCTATCTCGAGACGCCCGAACACGGTCACGAGCACTGCGGAGTGACGACGATGGAGCCCGCGGAACTCGAGGACTGGCTGCTCCGCACGGCGGCGCGCGGGCTCGGCGCGAAGATCCACTGCACCGGAGACGCGTCGGTGCGAGTGGCACTGGATGCCATCGAGGCGGTCCGCGCTGCGGGGCATCGTGAGCCGAAGTACCACATCGCGCACGGCCAGTTCGTGCATCCCGACGACCGGCCGCGGTTCGCCTCCCTGGACGTGGCCGCTGACATCTCGCCGTACCTCTGGTTCCCCGGCGTCATCCCCGACGCCATCGCCAACGTCCGGCCCGCCGCTGAGGCGAGCCGGCTGCAGCCGAACCGTGATCTCCTCGACCTCGGCGTGCTGGTGGCAGGAGGTTCGGACTGGCCCGTGAGCGTGTCCCCGAACCCGTGGGAGGGCATCCAGGGCCTCGTGACCCGGGCGGATCCGCTCGGCCGTGCGCCCGGCACCCTGTGGATCGAGCAGGCGGTCACGCTCGAGGAGGCGCTCGAGATCTTCACCATCAACGGCGCGAGGGCCATGGGCCTGGACGACGTGACCGGCTCCCTCCGTGCCGGCAAGTCCGCCGACTTCGCCGTGCTCAACCAGGACCCCTTCGCCGTGCCGGCGGACCGCATCGTCGACACGCACGCCGTCGAGACCTGGTTCGCCGGCCGACGCGTCCACACCCACGCGTGAGCCCCGGTCGCTCCACCCCTGTTCCACGTGCGAACACACCGAGGAGACCAGCACCTGCGCACGGCCCCGTGCCGGGGCCAGCAGCAGCTCGGTAGAGCCGCTCCGGCGGTCGCCGGAGCGGTGCGGCGCCGACAGCGGGCGTCCTCGTGCCCTGCCCGAGGCAGGAGTCCGGTCTCTCCGCGCCGGCGGCGGTGGTTCGACCCGTCGACGGCCTGGAATCCTGCGGGCAGGCTGGTTCCGTGGACGCACCGGTGCACCGGTTGCCCCCGCCGGCGCAGGACGATCGGCTCCCGGTACTCCGTGGCGCGCTCGCCGGCCCGGTGGGAGGGACGTGCTCAGGCGGGGCGGCGGGTGCGGCTCTCGTGCACGCCGTGGGCGACCGCCAGCAGCTCCCGCGCGGAGTCCTCCCACGAGTAGGCCCGTGCGCGGCCGAGACCGGCCAGCACCTGGGCCCGGGCCCCGGCCGGGTCCCCGAGCGCGCGCACGGCCGCGGCGAACCCGGCGTCGTCGTCGGCCCCGGCGTAGGCCGCGCCGTCCCCGGCGACCTCCCGGAAGATCGGCAGGTCGCTGCACACCACGGGGGTGCCCGCCGCGAGCGCCTCCACCAGCGGCAGCCCGTAGCCCTCGGCGTGCGAGGCGTGCAGTAGGGCGGCGGCCTCGGCGAGCAGGTCGGCGTACTCGGCCTCGTCCACGCCGTCGTGGAACACGACGTGCGCCCCGTCCGGGACGAGGGCCTGGAGCTGCGCCCGGCGGGCGGGATCGATGCGGGAGAGCAGGTGCAGCTCGTGGTCCGGGAGCCGCCCCGCCGCGCGCAGCAGGGTCTCCACGTTCTTGTAGGGCAGGAAGGAGCCCATGTAGAGGAGCTTCCGGCCGCGGCGCGGCAGCCGGTCCAGCGCCTGGTCCGGGGTGAGCACGGTGCCGGGCTGGGGGGCGTTGGGCACCACGTGCACCGGGCGGCGGGTGAGCCGGTGGGCGGCGATCAGGTCGCGGGTGGTGTGCGAGACGGTCACCACGGCGTCGGCGCGGTCCAGCAGGACCCGCTGGGGCCACCAGGCCCGGTGGTACAGCCGCCAGCCCGCGCGCACGGCGGCCGGCAGGTCCGCGGGCGGCTGCGGGTGGTCGTAGTAGATGAGGTCGTGCAGGGTGAGGAGCAGTCCGTGCCGGCGGCCCGCGGAGCCCATGGTCTGCATCGGGGAGAACACGACGTCGGGGGCGCAGCGGTTGAGCACCAGCGCCGTGGCGGCCTCGGCCGCGGACACGGGGGAGGGGCCGAGGACGTGGGGGACGTCCGGGAGCACCTCGAGCTGGCGGGGGTCGCTGACGAGCATCGCCAGCTCCAGGTCGGAGGAGGCGCCGGCGAGCCCGGCCACGGCCTCGACCAGGCTCGCGCCGTAGCGGCTGATCCCGTCGTGGCGGCCCGTGCGGGTGTAGCGGGCGTCCATGAGCAGTCTCACCGGCGTCCCCTGCGTTCTCGCCGGTCCTGCCGCTCGTGCCGTCCTCGTGGTCCTCGCCGCACGATGCGCTGCAGGCCGGTGAACTGGGCGGTGTCGGGGGCCGCGAGATCGGCGGCGGGCAGCCGCGCGTGCAGCGTCGGCGGCTCCCCGGCCGTCCCGGGCGCGGACCCGGGGCCCGGCTCGTGCGTCGGCTCGGGGGCGGGGGACGAGAGGAAGTCGTGGACCAGTTCGGCGGTGCGCCCGGGCGCCTCGTAGTGCACGAGGTGGCCGACGCCGTCGATGACCTCGAGGCGGTGGCGGGGGATCCAGGAGGCCATCCGCCGCTGCGCGGGCACCGAGCCCAGCTCGTCCTCGGCGCCGACGACCAGCAGCGTCGGCATGGACAGCTGCATCGCGACCTCCGCGACCGTGTGCGAGACCGACGCCCGGTACGCCTCCAGCAGCACGTCCCGGTCCGCGAAGGCGGAGAAGTACGCCCGGTGCTGGTGGCGCACGTAGCCGCGGACCCGCGGGTCCTGCGACCGGGTCAGCACCCGGCTCATCGTGTCCGTGACGAACCCGCTGGAGAGCAGCCGGTGGCCCAGCCGCCGGGGCAGGGCCCGCCCCAGCCGGTAGTAGGCGACGGTGAGGCGGCTCAGCAGCGCCTGCTCGCCCTCGAGGGCGGGCTCGCAGATCGGGTTGACGAGCACGAGCCGCTCGACCATCGCCGGGTGGGCCGCGGCGAAGTGCGCGGCGACCACGGAGCCGAAGGAGTGGCCCAGCACGGCGACGCCGTGCGGGGCGTCGTCGTGCACCGCCCCGTCCGTGAGGGCCTCGACGAGAGCGCGCAGGAAGTCCGCGTAGCCGGCGATGTCGTGGGGCCGGTCCGGGAACGGCTCGGACCGGCCGAAGCCGGGCAGGTCGGGGACGACGACGTGGTAGCGCGTGCGGAGCCGGTCCGCGATCAGCTGCAGGCCGTGGTGGTCGCCGCGGAACCCGTGCACGAGCACGAGCAGCGGTTTGGGGGCCCGGTCGGCGTCGTAGAACCAGTAGCGCACCTTGTGCCCGTCCAGCACCACGCTGCGCCGCTCGGCCCAGGGGTTGCGCACCGTGCTCCCCGGCACGTCGGCGTCGTGCCCCGCGCCCGTGGGCGTGCCGCCGTCCGCTGCCGTCATGGTTCCTCCCCGCGGGCCCGTCGGGCGCCCGGTGCGTCCCGGCCCGCTGTCGATGCTAGCGGCCGCCGCGCACGGGCGGGCGGTGGGCCGTGCTGGGCTAGGATGGGACGGATTCCAGCACCGTCGGCGCACCGCCGGGCATCCGTGATGCCCGCGTGCCGCCCCCGGGACCGCGCGCCGCCCGTTCCGTGGGCCGGCGGCGGTCCACGACCGCGAAGGCGAGGACCGTGACCGAACAGCAGCACACGACCGAGAGCACCGGGTACGACTTCCGCGCCATCGAGGCGGCGTGGCCGTCGTTCTGGGCGGAGCAGCAGGTCTACGCGCCCGTCGACG
Organism: Kocuria kalidii; assembly: GCF_044462225.1. Taxonomy (NCBI): domain Bacteria; kingdom Bacillati; phylum Actinomycetota; class Actinomycetes; order Micrococcales; family Micrococcaceae; genus Kocuria; species Kocuria kalidii. The sequence goes on from NZ_JBISWJ010000010.1 coordinate 26,127, forward strand.
ACGGCTCGCGGGAGCGCCGCTACGTCCTGGACATGTTCCCGTACCCCTCGGGCGACCTGCACATGGGGCACGCCGAGGCCTTCGCGATGGGCGACGTGGTGGCCCGGTACTGGCGCCAGCGCGGCTACGACGTGCTGCACCCGATCGGGTGGGACTCCTTCGGGCTGCCCGCGGAGAACGCGGCGATCAAGCGCGACGCGCACCCGGCGGAGTGGACCTACGCCAACATCGAGACGCAGAAGGCGTCCTTCCAGCGCTACGCCATCAGTGCGGACTGGTCCCGGGAGATCCACACCTCCGACCCCGAGTACTACCGGTGGACGCAGTGGCTGTTCCTGCAGTTCCACCGCAAGGGCCTGGCCTACCGGAAGAACTCCCCGGTCAACTGGTGCCCCAGGGACCAGACCGTGCTCGCCAACGAGCAGGTGGTCGACGGGGCCTGCGAGCGCTGCCACACCCCGGTGACGAAGAAGGCCCTGAACCAGTGGTACTTCAAGATCACCGACTACGCCGACCGGTTGCTCGAGGACATGTCCGCGCTGGAGGGGCACTGGCCCGAGCGCGTGCTGGCCATGCAGCGCAACTGGATCGGGCGCTCCGAGGGCGCCCACGTGCGCTTCGCGATCGAGGGCGCCGGCGAGGACGGGACGGACCGGGAGGTGACTGTGTTCACGACCCGGCCGGACACCCTCTACGGCGCCACGTTCTTCGTGGTCGCCGCGGACGCGGACCTGGCCGGGGAGGTCGTCGCCCCCGAGCACGCCGGGGAGCTGGCCGCCTACCGCGAGCAGGTCAAGGCGCTGTCCGACATCGAGCGCCAGGCCACGGACCGGCAGAAGACCGGCGTCTTCCTGGGCCGCCACGCCGTCAACCCCCTCAACGGCGAGAGGCTGCCCGTGTGGGCCGCGGACTACGTGCTGGCCGACTACGGCACCGGTGCGATCATGGCCGTGCCCGCCCACGACCAGCGCGACCTCGACTTCGCCCGCACCTTCGACCTGCCCGTGCGCGCGGTGCTGGACACCGGCGAGGAGGACCCGGCCGTCACCGGGACCGCCACCACGGGCGAGGGCACCCTGATCAACTCGGGCGAGCTGTCCGGGCTGGCGAAGGCCGAGGCGGTCGAGCGCGCCATCGGCCTGGTCGAGGCCGCCGGGACGGGCAACCGCCAGGTCAACTTCCGGCTGCGGGACTGGCTGCTGTCCCGCCAGCGCTTCTGGGGCGCCCCCATCCCGATCGTGCACTGCCCGGACTGCGGCGAGGTGCCGGTGCCCGAGGAGCAGCTGCCCGTGCGGCTGCCCGAGGACCTGCGCGGCGAGCAGCTCGCGCCCAAGGGCCGGTCGCCGCTCGCGGCGGCCGAGGACTGGGTCAACGTCGCCTGCCCCGCCTGCGGGGGCCCCGCGCTGCGGGACACCGACACCATGGACACCTTCGTGGACTCCTCCTGGTACTACCTGCGCTTCGCCTCCCCGAACGACGAGAACGCCGCGTTCGACCTCGAGGAGACCCGCAAGTGGCTGCCCGTGGACCAGTACGTGGGCGGGGTGGAGCACGCGATCCTGCACCTGCTCTACTCCCGGTTCTTCACCAAGGTGCTCTTCGACCTGGGCCTGGTGGACTTCACCGAGCCGTTCAAGGCGCTGCTGAACCAGGGGCAGGTGCTCAACGGGGGCCGGGCGATGTCCAAGTCCCTGGGCAACGGCGTGGACCTGGGCGAGCAGCTCGACCGGTTCGGCGTGGACGCCGTGCGCCTGACCATGGTCTTCGCCTCCCCGCCCGAGGACGACGTGGACTGGGCCGACGTGTCCCCGCAGGGCTCCCAGAGGTTCCTGGCCCGCGCCTGGCGCCTGGCCCAGGACGTGGCCTCCGAGCCCGGCACCGACCCGGCCGACGGGGACCGGTCCGTGCGCCGGGCGACCCACCGGGCCGTCCACGACGCCGCCCAGCTGCTCGACGCCGCGAAGTTCAACGTGGTGATCGCCAAGACCATGGAGCTCGTCAACGTGGTCCGCAAGGCCATCGACGCCGGCTGCGGTCCGGCCGACCCCGCCGTGCGCGAGGCCGTCGAGGCCGTCGCGGTCCTCCTGTCGCTGGTCGCCCCGTACACGGCCGAGGACATGTGGCACGGCCTGGGCCACGAGGGCTCCGTGGTGGTCGCCGGCTGGCCCGCGGTCGACCCGGAGCTGCTGGTGGACGACACCGTCACCGCCGTGGTGCAGATCAAGGGCAAGGTCCGGGACCGGCTCGAGGTGCCCGCCGACATCGGCGAGGACGCCCTGCGCGAGCTGGCCCTGGGCTCGGAGACGATCCGCCGCCAGCTGGGCGACGCGGAGATCCGCAAGGTGATCGTGCGCGCGCCCAAGCTCGTCAACATCGTGGCCTGAGCCCGGTTCCCCGGGGCGGGGAGCGCACCGGGAACGCACCGGCGGTTCCTCGGGCCCGGGCGGCCGCTCCGGGTCCGGTCCCGGTCCTCGTCGGCCCCGCTCCCGGCGCCGGCCGGGGCTGAGCCGGCGTCCGGGCTGCACAGGCCACTCCTCGGGGACCGGGCGTCCCCACCGGCACCCCGGGCAGGACGCCCGGGCGCCCTCCCGGGTTGGCTGGGGCCATGACCGGCACCGTGCCGCGCGCCCGACGTCGCGCGACCCCCACCCCGCCCGAGCCCGCCACGGGGCCCACGACCCCCGCCGCACCCGGGACCGGGAGCGCGTCCGGGACCACGGGCTGCACGGCGCCGGCCGAGCGGCTGGCCGCGCTCCTGGCCGAGGCCGGCACCGCCCCCGCCGCTCCGGGCACGGACCCGCCCGCCGGCCACCGGAGCGGCGGCGCACCGTCCGGGACGGTCCCCGCCCACCGCTGGGAGGTCGCCACAAGGACCCGGGTCCCGCCCTCGTTGCTGCTGATCGCCCTGCTGGCGCTGGCCGGGCTCGCCTGGACGGTCCTGGGTCCCGGCGCGGCCGGGCCGGATCCGGACGCCGCCGCGCTGCCGGCCATCGCCGAGGCGGACCTGGACCCCGGCACCGCAGCCGGCGCCCCGAACGGCGCCCCGAGCGGTGCCGGGGCTCCGCCGCCGGGGACGTCCGCCCGGCCGTCGCCAGGACCGACGCTGTACGTGCACGTGACCGGGGAGGTGGCCCGCCCCGGGGTCGTGCCCCTCGAGGCCGGTGCCCGGGTCGTCGACGCCGTCGAGGCCGCGGGAGGGCTCACGGACGGTGCCGTGACCGAGACCGTGAACCTGGCGGCCCCCGTGACGGACGGGCAGCAGGTGCTCGTCCCGGACGCGGACGCGGCCCCCGCCCCGGGCCTCCCTCCCGCCCCCGGGGCACCGGCCGCGACCGGCGAGCAGGGCGGGGCTCCGGCTGCGGCCGGCGTGCAGGGCGCGGCGCCGGCCGGGCTTCTGGACCTCAACACGGCCACGGCGGCGGACCTGGAGACCCTCCCGCGGGTCGGCCCGGTGCTGGCCGGACGGATCGTGGCGTTCCGTGGGGAGCATGGCGGGTTCGCCGCCGTCGCCGACCTCGACGCCGTGCCGGGGATCGGCCCCGCCCTGATGGAGGCCCTCACCCCGCTGGTGACCGTGTGAGGAGCCCCGCCGCCTGGTGGGCCCGCGCCCTGGAGCACCAGGAGCACCGCGACGCCCGCGCCCCGGGCCGCACGTGGGACCTGCGTCTCGTCCCCGCCGCCCTGGGTGCCTGGCTCACGGGCCTGCTCGCCACCACGCACGCCCCGGGGACGGCCGCCGCCGCCGCCGGGCTCTACCTCCTCGCGCTCGTCCTCGGCGCCGCTCTGGTTCCCGCCGGCGTCCGCGCGGTGGTCCGCGCCGGGGTCCGCGCCCACCGGCCCGCCGCGTCCGGCTCCGGGTCGCCGGACCGTCCGGGCACGCCGGAGCGGCCCCGGGTGTGGCGGGCGGTCCCGTGGTCGGCCGTGGCCCTGAGCGCCCTCGCCGTCGCGGCGGNGGTGCTGCTGAGCAGCACCGCCGCCCAGCGCGACACCGCCCACGGCCCCCTCGGGCAGGCCCTCGCCGAGGGAGGCACCCTGTCCGTCACGGCCGAGGTGGTCCAGCCGCCCCGGCGGTGGGCGGCCCCCGCCCCCGGGTCCGCGCCCGCGGGGGAGGATCGCACCGGAGTGGTGCTCGAGCTCGCGCTCGAGCGGGTCACCCACCGGGGACGCAGCACGGCCGTGGACGTCACGGCCACGGTCTTCGCGGACGGCCCCGCGTGGGCCGCCCTCGACCCGGGACAGCGGATCACCGCGGTGCTCGCCGCCGCCCCGTCCCCGCCCGGGGCCCCCGCTCTGCGCGCCGCGGCCCCGCCCGTGCACCTCGCGGCCCGGGAGCCCGACCGGCGGGAGCGCGTCCGGGAGCGCTTCGTCCTCGCCACCGCCGGACTCGGCCCCGACGCCGCGGGACTGCTGCCCGGCATGACCTTCGGCGAGCGCTCGGGACTCGGCGCCGAGCTCGAGCAGGCCATGCGGGACACCGGCCTGACCCACCTGACCGCCGTCTCGGGCGCCAACTGCGCCCTCGTCACGGCCCTGGCCGGGCACGCCGCCCTGTCCCTCGGCGCGGGACGGCGCACCTGCCTCGTCGCCGGCCTCGGCGCGCTGACGGCGTTCGTGCTCCTGGTCGGCCCCGACCCCTCCGTGCTGCGCGCCGCCGTGATGGGAGGGCTCGCCGCACTGAGCCTCCTCACCGGGCGCACCGCCGTGTCCCTGGCGACCCTCGCCGGCGCCGTCGTGGCCCTCGTGGTCGTGCGGCCGGCGCTCGCCGCCGAGTACGGGTTCGTCCTGTCGGTGCTGGCGACCGCCGGCATCGTGGTCACCGGGCGCCCCCTGACGCGGCTGCTCGGCGCGCGGGTCCCGGAGGTGCTCGCCGTGGCGGTCGCCATCCCGGCGACCGCGCAGCTCTGGTGCGCCCCGGTGCTGGTGCTCCTCCAGCCGGCCGTGCCCGTGTACTCGCTGCCGGCCAACGTCCTGGCCGCCCCGCTCGTGCCGGTGGTGACCGTGTGCGGCCTCGCGGGACTGCTGCTGCTGTCCCTGCCGGACGGGGCCGCGGCGGCACAGCTGCCGCTGGGCGTCGGCGCGGTGGGCGCGCGCCTGGTCGCCGGGACCGCCCGGTCCCTGGCTGCGGCCCCGGGGGCACTGGCCCCGTGGCCGCCGGGACCCGCCGGCGTGCTGCTGATGACCGTGCTGAGCACCGCGGCGGTGGCCCTCGTGCACGCCCTCGACGTGCGCCGCCGCCGCCCCGCACCGCCCACCGGCAGCCTGCGGGAGGGCCCGGCCCCGGCCCCCGTGCCCGAGGAGCACTGGCGGGAGCAGGCCCGCCGGCGCCGGGCACGGCGCTCCGCGGTCGCCGGGGCGGTGCTGCTGGCCCTCGCGCTGCTCGCCGTGCGAGCCGTGCTGGACGCCCACCGCCCGCCGCCGGCGTGGGAGGCCGTGCTCTGCGACGTCGGGCAGGGCGACGCCGTGCTCCTGCGCACCGCCCCCGGGCGGGCGGTCCTGGTGGACACCGGCCCCGATCCGCGCTCCCTGGAACGGTGTCTGCGGCGCAGCGGCGTCGACCACCTGGACCTCGTCGTCCTCAGCCACGCCCACGCCGACCACACCGGCGGCCTGCCCGCCCTCGCCCGGCACGGGGGGACCGACGAGGTCTGGTACGCCACGGCCACGGCCGCACCGCCGGACGAGCTCGCCGCGGCCCTGCCCGGCACGCCCGCCCGCCGCCCGGCCCCGGGAGAGACCCGGACCCTGGGCGGACTGCACCTGACCGTCCTCGCCCCCGAGCCGACCCACTTGGGCCGCCGGTCCGACCCCACCTCCTCCGACGAGAACAACGCCTCCCTCGTGCTGCGCGCCGAGCTGACCGGCGCCGACGGCAGCACCACCTCCTGGCTGCTCACCGGAGACCTCGAGGAGGAGGGGGCGAGCGCCCTCCTGCGCACCGCCGGCCCGCTCGTGGACGTCGACGTCCTCAAGCTCTCCCACCACGGCGCCCGCAACGGGGGCACCGCCGTCATCGACGCCGCGAGCCCCCGCCTGGCCGTCGCCTCCGTCGGCCGGGACAACGGCTACGGCCACCCGCACCCCCGCATCCTCGCCCACCTGCAGAGCCGGGGCGTTCCCCTCGTGCGCACCGACGAGCACGGCGGGGCCTACCTGCTGCGGGAGGGGCAGCGGCTGCGCGCCGTACCGGCCGACCCCTGACGCCCGGACGTGAGAAGCTGGAGACCACCCCAGCACGCGGCGGCCCGCCCGGCCCCCGCCACCATAGGAGGACCCGGCCATGACCCCAGCACGGCGCCCCGCACCCGCCGCCGGACCCACCTGGCGCGACGTCGAGCCCACCCCGCTCGTGCTGCTCACCGGACCCGAGGACTACCTCGCCGCCCGCGCCCGCGACCACGTCCGCAGCGTCCTCCAGGACCGGCGCGGACCCGTCGAGCTCTCCACCGTCGACGCCGCCGCCTACGCCCCCGGACAGCTCGCGGCGCTCGCCAGCCCCTCCCTGTTCGACGACGCCAAGCTCATCCACGTCCGCAACCTCGCCGCCATGAACGACGACTGCCTCGCCGACGGCCTCGCCTACGTCCAGGCCCCCGACCCGGACGTCGTCGTGCTCTGGGAGCACAGCGGCGGCAACCGCGGCAAGAAGCTCCTCGACGCCCTCCGGGCCGCCGGCGCCGCCGTCGTCGACTGCAAGCCCCTCAAGAACGACCGGGACAAGACCGACTTCATCGTCACCGAGTTCCGCACCCACCGGCGCCGCATCGACCCCGACGCCGCCCGCGCGCTCGCGGCGGCCGTGGGCAGCAGCACGGCCGAGCTGGCCGCCGCCTGCTCCCAGCTGCTCTCCGACGGCCCCGAGAGCATCAGCTTCGACGACGTCGAGAAGTACTACGGCGGCCGCGTCGAGGCGACCGCCTTCAAGGTGGCGGACGCCGCGCTGGCCGGCCGGGCCGAGAACGCGCTCAAGCTGTGGCGCCAGGCCCTGGACACCGGCGTGGACCCCGTCCCGATGGTCGGGGCGCTGGCCGCCAAGCTGCGCACGATCGCCCAGGTGCACGGGACCCGCGGCGGGGCGGGTCAGCTGGCCCAGCGCATCGGGGCGGCCCCGTGGCAGGTCGAGCGCGCGCAGGACGAGTCCCGCCGCTTCTCCGAGGAGGACCTCGTGCAGGCCCTGCGGGCCCTGGCCGAGGCCGACGCCCAGGTCAAGGGGGAGGGGCGGGACCCGGCCTACGCGGTCGAGCGGGCCATCACGACGATCGCCCTCTCGGGCCGGCGCTGAGCCGCGGCACCCGGGCACGACGGAGGCCCCGTCCCTGGTCGGGACGGGGCCTCCGTGCGCTCCGCCGGTGCGGCGGGCGTGGTCCGCGGGGGACCGGGATCAGATCTTGGCGACCAGCTTGGCCAGACCGGACTTCTTGTTGGCCGCGTTGTTCTTGTGCAGCACGCCCTTGCTGACGGCCTTGTCGAGCTTGCGCGAGACGACGCGCAGGGCGTCCTGGGCGGTCTCCTTGTCGGAGGAGCTGACGGCGTCGTCGACGCGGCGGACCAGCGTCTTCAGCTCGGACTTGTACGCGTTGTTGCGCAGGCGCGCCTTCTCGTTGGTGAGGTTGCGCTTCTTCTGTGACTTGATGTTGGCCACGTATAACTCCTTGGCGGTGGGTGCGGAATTCGGTCAGTGAGGGCAAACAGGACAGCCAGATGACTGAGTGGGAGTGGGGACGCCCGTGTGGCGACCGCCCTGCAGTGCCCGACGACCAGCGCGGACACACAGCAGGACAGTCTAGCAGATCCCGCCCGGCCGCCGGACGCCGAGGGCACGCGGCCGGGCGCCGCGATCCATGGCCGGGCCGGGGAGCGACGGCGGCCGGCCGTGCCACCGCCCCGGCGTCGTCGTGCCCCGCGGGGAGAAATGGCTCCCCATGCCCAAACGTGGGAAACTGGACAGTTGAATCCCCGGCGCCATCCTCCCGCCGGTACCCCAGGACCTGCCGGAAGCGACGATCTCCCGGAGAAAGGACCGCCCGTGTCCCCGCTGGCCGTCAACGCCCCGGTTCCCGCCTCGACCGACCCGTCGATCCTCCGCAACTTCTGCATCATCGCCCACATCGACCACGGGAAGTCCACGCTCGCGGACCGGATGCTGCAGGCCACCGGGGTGGTCACCCCGCGGGAGATGAAGGCGCAGTACCTGGACCGGATGGACATCGAGCGCGAGCGCGGGATCACCATCAAGTCCCAGGCGGTGCGCATGCCCTGGAACGTGACGGGCACGGACTTCGCGCTCAACATGATCGACACGCCCGGGCACGTGGACTTCACCTACGAGGTCTCCCGGTCCCTGGCGGCGTGCGAGGGGGCCCTGCTCCTGGTGGACGCCGCGCAGGGCATCGAGGCGCAGACCCTGGCCAACCTCTACCTGGCCATGGAGAACGACCTGACGATCATCCCCGTGCTGAACAAGATCGACCTCCCCTCGGCGCAGCCGGACAAGTACGCCCAGGAGCTGGCCAACCTCATCGGCGTGGAGCCCGAGGACGTGCTGCGGGTCTCGGGGAAGACCGGCGAGGGCGTGGAGGCGCTCCTGGACCGCATCGTCGAGCTGGTCCCGCCGCCCGTCGGCCGGGAGGACGCGCCGTCGCGGGCCATGATCTTCGACTCCGTGTACGACACCTACCGCGGGGTGGTCACCTACATCCGGGTGGTCGACGGCAGGCTCGTCCCGCGCGAGCGGATCAGGATGATGTCCACCGGCGCGCAGCACGAGCTGCTGGAGATCGGGGTGATCTCGCCCGAGCCGAAGCCCACGGAGGGCCTGGGCGTGGGCGAGGTGGGCTACCTCATCACCGGCGTCAAGGACGTGCGGCAGTCCCGCGTGGGCGACACCGTGACCAACCACCAGCGGCCGGCCGCCGAGAACCTGGGCGGCTACGAGGACCCCAAGCCCATGGTCTTCTCGGGGCTGTTCCCGATCGACGGCTCCGACTACCCGGTCCTGCGCGACGCCCTGGACAAGCTCCAGCTCAACGACGCCGCCCTGGTGTACGAGCCCGAGAACTCCGCGGCCCTGGGCTTCGGGTTCCGCTGCGGCTTCCTGGGCCTGCTCCACCTCGAGATCGTCCGGGAGCGCCTCGAGCGGGAGTTCGACCTCGACCTGATCGCCACGGCGCCCTCCGTGAGCTACAACGTGACCCTCGAGGACCGCTCCGAGCGCGAGGTCACGAACCCCTCCGAGTTCCCCGAGGGGAAGATCGCCGAAATCCGCGAGCCCATGGTCGCCGCCACGGTGCTGGCGCCCTCCGAGTTCATCGGCGCGATCATGGAGCTGTGCCAGTCCAAGCGCGGTCAGCTCAAGGGCATGGACTACCTCTCCGAGGACCGGGTGGAGCTGCGCTACCGGCTGCCCCTGGCCGAGATCGTCTTCGACTTCTTCGACCAGCTGAAGTCGCGCACCAAGGGCTACGCGTCCCTGGACTGGAAGGCCGAGGGCGAGGAGGCCTCCGACCTCGTCAAGGTGGACATCCTGCTGCAGGGGGAGCCGGTCGACGCCTTCAGCGCCATCACCCACCGGGACAAGGCCTACTCCTACGGCGTGATGATGACCGGCAAGCTGCGCGAGCTCATCCCGCGCCAGCAGTTCGAGGTCCCCATCCAGGCGGCCATCGGCTCCCGGGTGATCGCGCGCGAGAACATCCGGGCGATCCGCAAGGACGTGCTCTCCAAGTGCTACGGCGGCGACATCTCGCGCAAGCGCAAGCTGCTCGAGAAGCAGAAGGAGGGCAAGAAGCGGATGAAGATGGTGGGCCGCGTGGAGGTCCCCCAGGAGGCGTTCGTCGCGGCGCTGTCCTCCGACGACGCCGGGACGAAGGACAAGAAGAAGTAGTGGCCCCCGCACAGCCGGACGGCCTGCCCGGCCCGCTCGACGGCCTGCTGCCGGCCTCCGCGGCGGAGGGATCCGCCGACCGCACCCTGAGCCTCTACGTGCACGTGCCGTTCTGCGCGGTCCGGTGCGGGTACTGCGACTTCAACACCTACACGGCCGTGGAGCTCGGCCCCGGGGTGTCCCAGGACGCCTACGCCGGGGACGCCGCGGCGGAGGTCCGCTGGGCGCGGGGGGTGCTGGCGGACTCGGGGGTGGCGCCGCGCCCCCTGCACACCGTGTTCTTCGGCGGCGGCACCCCCACGCTGCTGCCCGCGGAGGACCTGGCCGCGATCCTGGCGCAGGCGCGGGCGAGCTTCGGCCTGGTCGAGGGCGCCGAGGTGACCACGGAGGCCAACCCGGACTCGGTGACCCCCCGGTCCCTGGCCGTGCTCGCGGAGGCCGGGGTGACCCGGGTGTCCTTCGGCATGCAGTCGGCCGTCCCGCACGTGCTCGCGGTCCTGGACCGCACCCACGACCCGGACAACGTCCCGCGCGCCGTGCGGTGGGCGCGCGAGGCCGGTCTGGGCGTCAGCGTGGACCTCATCCACGGCACCCCGGGGGAGTCCCTCGCCGACTGGGAGCACTCGGTGCGCACGGCCGTGGGCTACGAGCCCGACCACGTCTCCGCGTACTCGCTGATCATCGAGGACGGCACGAAGCTCGCGGCGCGGATGCGGCGCGGGGAGGTCCCGCCCGTCGACGAGGACGACCAGGCCGACAAGTACGAGCTCGCGGACCGCCTCCTCGGAGAGGCCGGCTTCGAGTGGTACGAGGTGAGCAACTGGTCCCGGCCCGCCGGCGGTGCCGACGCCCGCGCCCACCGCAGCCGGCACAACCTCGCGTACTGGCACAACCAGGACTGGTGGGGGATCGGCCCCGGCGCGCACTCGCACGTGGGCGGGACGCGCTGGTGGAACCTCAAGCACCCCGTGCCCTACACCAACCGGGTGCGCGCCCAGGAGTCGCCGGCGGCCGGGCGCGAGATCCTCGACGCGGACACCCGGCACCTCGAGCGCGTGATGCTCCAGGCCCGCATCAGCGACGGACTGCCCACGGCCGCGCTGTCCGGCGACGGGCGCACCGCGGTCGCCGGGCTCATCGCCGACGGCCTGGTGGACCCCGCCGCGGCGCTGCGGGGAGCCGTGGTCCTGACCCTGCGGGGGCGGCTCCTGGGCGACGCCGTGGTGCGCCGGCTGCTCGCCTGACCGGGGTCCGGGCGGAGGCCTCAGCCGCGTGCGGCGCGCTCCCGGGCCCGTTCGCGGAGACGGTCGGTGATCCGGTCGTAGAGGCGGGCGTTGAAGCGGTAGAGGTGCGGCTCCCCGCGGTTCACCCGGATCCCCCCGATCAGGGAGCCGACCGCGAGCAGCAACCACGCGGCGGCGGCGGCCAGGGCGAAGATCCACCCGATGAACGGCACCGGTGCGAGCAGGATCCCCGCCACCACCACGAGGGTGGGCAGCAGGGTGAAGTTCATGGCCTCCATCGACTCCTGCTCGGTGAACCGTCCCCGGCCGCGGAAGACCCGGTGGACGAGGAACGACGGGACGAAGCCGACGACACCGCCGAAGTGCGCCAGGGTCGCCCACTGGTGGTCCTCGGTGACGCTCAGCGGCTGGGCCGCGGGGGAGAGGCCCTCGAACGGGGCCTCGGCGTTCTCGCGGCTCGATCGGGGGTCGGTCTGCACGGGCACGGACGTCCTTCGGCGGTGGGCCGCGGCGGTGCCGCGGCCGGTGGGTGGTGTACCCCCATCCTACCGACCGGTCCCGGCGGCGGGGGAGCGCGCCCCCCGCACGTGTGCCTGTGTGACGCGAGCCCGGCCGGGTCAGGCCCCCGGAGCGGTGAGGAAGTCGATGAGCTCCTCGACACGGCCCAGCAGGGACGGCTCGAGGTCGGCGTAGCTGTCCACGCGGGCGAGGATGTGCTGCCAGGCCCGCCCCAGGTCCCCGGGGCTGCGGTGCGGCCACCCGAGGGCGGCGGCGGTGCCGGTCTTCCAGTCGGTGCCCCGCGGGACCACGGGCCACGCCTCGAAGCCGAGCGTGCGGGGCTTGACCGCCTGCCAGATGTCGACGTAGGGGTGGCCCAGCACGAGGACGTTGCCGGCCGCGCCGGGCACGCGCAGGGCCTCCGCCGCGATCCGGGACTCCTTGGAGCCCGCCACGAGGTGGTCCACGAGGATCCCGAGCCTCCGTCCGGGACCCGGCGCGAACTCCCGCACGGCCGCGGGGAGGTCGTCGATCCCGTGCAGCGGCTCGACGACGATGCCCTCGACCGCCAGGTCGTGGCCCCACACCTTGGCCACCAGCTCCGCGTCGTGGTAGCCCTCGACCCAGACCCGGGAGGCCTTCGCCGTGCTCGCCCGCAGCCCCTCGACGGCCACCGAGCCCGACCGCGTGCGCGACGGCTTCCGCCCGGCCGGTGCCCGTCGCGGCTCGACGACCACCACGGGCTCGCCCTCCAGCAGGAAGCCCGGCCCGAGCGGGAAGGCCTTGACCCGGCCCCTGCGGTCCTCGAGGCCCAGCACCCGCATCCCCCCGATGGTCTCCAGGGACACCACGGCCCCCACCCACCCCGTCGTGACGTCCTCCAGGAGCATCCCCGGGGCGACCGGGACCTCGGCGGAGACCGGCCGGCGGCGGGCGAGGGCGTCGTCGTCGAGGCTCCGCGGCCCCCAGCCGTAGTCGCTCATGGTCGTCCTCCCGGGTCGCGTGCGCCGTGCGTCCCCGGCACGGATCAGCCGGAAGCGTACCAAACCGCGGGCGGCGGACCGCCCGTCGGACACGGGGGCTACACTGGACCGCGCTAGCACTGTCGCGGCCCGAGTGCCAGGGGCCGGACGGCGAGGACGAACCGGGAGGAGGACCGTGAACCATCCGAGACGACTGCAGATCCTGCAGGCCATCGTGGAGGACTACGTCCACTTCCGTGAGCCCGTGGGCTCCAAGGCGCTCGTGGACCGGCACCGCCTCGGGGTCTCCTCGGCCACCGTGCGCAACGACATGGCCGTGCTCGAGGACGAGGGGCTGATCGCGGCCCCGCACACCAGCTCGGGCCGGATCCCCACCGACAAGGGCTACCGCACGTTCGTGGACCAGATCGCGGCCGTCAAGCCGCTGTCGGGACCGGAGCGGCGGGCCATCCAGCGACTGCTCGACGACGCCGCGGACATCGACGACGTCATGGAGCGCACCGTGCGCCTGCTCGCGCAGCTCACCCAGCAGGTCGCGGTCGTGCAGTACCCGCACGCCTCGGGGGTCACCGTGCGCCACGTCGAGGTCGTGGACCTCGGCGGCGGCGGGGTGCTCGTGGTCCTCATCCCCACCAACGGGCGGGTGGCCCAGCGCGCGGTCGCGCTGCGGGCCCCGCTCGACGAGAGCCTGCTGCTCGAGCTGCGCGCCCGGGTGCTGGCCGCGGTCGTGGGACGCCCCCTGACCGCGGTGCCGGACGCCCTCGCGGCGATGGCCGCCGGCATCTCCCCGCAGCTCCGGCCGGCCGCCGTGGCCGTGGGGGAGGCCGTCGGCGCCCTCGCCGCGGGCGGGGCCGAGCACCGGCTGGTCATGGCCGGCACCGCCAACCTCGCCCGTGCCACCGGGGACTTCCACCTGAGCATCGGACCGGTCCTCGAGGCCCTCGAGGAGCAGGTGGTGATGCTCCGGCTGCTCTCCGAGATGGAGCAGGACGCCCGTGGGGTGGCCGTGCGGATCGGCACCGAGAACGCCGAGGGGCCGCTCTCGGAGGCCGCGGTCGTCGCCACCGGCTACGGACCGCAGTCCAAGGTGGGGGTCGTGGGACCCATGCGGATGGACTACCCGTCCACGATGGCCGCCGTGCGCGCGGTCGCCCGCTACCTCTCCCGTATCCTCGAGGGCTGAGCCCTCGCGGGCCCCGCCCCCGGAGCCCGCCGCAGAACTCCCAACAGACCTTTCGACAGAACGGACCACGGTGAGCGATCACTACGAGACCCTGGGCTTGTCCCGGGACGCCAGCCAGGAAGAGATCAAGAAGGCCTACCGCAGGAAGGCCCGCAAGCTGCACCCCGACGTCAACCCCAGCCCGGAGGCCGCCGAGGACTTCAAGCGCATCTCCCACGCCAACGACGTCCTCTCCGACCCCGAGAAGCGGCGCGTCTACGACGCCACCGGCAACGAGAACGGCACCGACACCGGTTTCGGCGGGGGCTTCCCGGGCACGGGCTTCGGCTTCGCGGACATCTTCGACACGTTCTTCCAGGGGGCCGGCGGGGCCGGCTCCGGGCGCCGGGGCCCCGCCTCCCGCACCCGCCAGGGCCAGGACGCGCTGATCAACGTCCGGGTCTCCCTCAAGGACGCCGTCTTCGGCACCGAGAAGAAGATCACCGTGGACACGGCCGTGGTCTGCCCCACGTGCGACGGCACCTGCTGCCAGCCGGGCACCCGGCCCGAGACCTGCGAGGTCTGCCACGGATCCGGCCAGGTCCAGCGCCAGGTCCAGTCGATCCTCGGCACCGTGGTCACGGCCGCCCCGTGCGCCACCTGCCAGGGGTTCGGCACCGTGATCAAGCACCCGTGCCACGAGTGCTACGGCGAGGGACGCGTGCGCGACCGCCGTCCGCTGACCGTCAAGATCCCCGCGGGCGTCTCGACCGGCAACCGCATCCGTCTCTCGGGACAGGGCGAGGCCGGGACCGCGGGCGGACCGAACGGCGACCTCTACGTCGAGCTCAAGGTCGACCCCGACCCGACCTTCGAGCGCCAGGGCGACGACCTGCACGCCCGGGTCCGGGTGCCCATGACCTCGGCCGCGCTGGGGACCACCGTGACCCTCGAGACCTTCGACGGGGAGCGCGAGGTGTCCGTGGCCCCCGGGACGCAGACCGGCCACACCGTGACCCTGCACGACCTCGGCACCACCCGGCTGCGCGGCGGCGGGCGGGGCGAGCTGTACGTCCACCTCGAGGTCGAGACGCCCACGGAGCTCGACGACGAGCAGCGCGAGCTGCTCGAGCAGCTGTCCCGGCTGCGCGGCGAGGACCAGTCCACCGGCACGACCCTGAACTCCCCGGCCGGATCCGGCGGCTTCTTCTCCCGGCTCAAGGACAGGTTCTCCGACCTGTGAGCCTGCCGGTCTTCAAGGTCGAGCCGGGCCGGCTGGCCGGCCTCGGGCCCGGTTCGGTGCTCACCGTCACCGGCCCCGAGGCCCGGCACGCCGTCACGGTGCGCCGGCTCGCGCCGGGCGAGCGGCTCGAGCTCGTCGACGGGGCGGGGACCCGGGTCGCCGGCGAGCTGCGCACGGGGGACGGGGACGGCATGGAGGTCGCCGTCACGGCGGTGACCAGCGAGCCGGCCCGCCGGCCCCGGCTCGTCCTGGCCCAGGCCCTCGCGAAGGGGGACCGGGACCTGCTGGCCGTGGAGACCGCCACCGAGCTCGGCGTCGACGCCGTGGTGCCCTGGCAGGCCGACCGCTCGATCGTGCGGTGGAAGAAGGAGCGCGCCGCGAAGAGCCACGAGAAGTGGGTCCACACCGTCGCGGCCGCCGCGAAGCAGTCACGGCGCGCGACCTGGCCCGAGGTCCTGCCCCTGCACACCACCCGCGACCTCGCCCGGCTGCTCGGGGAGCCGGGGACCCGGGGGCTGGTCCTGCACGAGGAGGCCCGGGAGTCCCTCGCCGACCGGGCGGGCCGCGCCGGGGCCCCGTGGGACGGATCGGACCGGATCGTCCTCGTCGTCGGCCCCGAGGGGGGCATCGCTCCCGCGGAGCTCGACATCCTGGCCGCCGCCGGGGCCCGCACGCTCCGGCTGGGTCCCGAGGTGCTGCGCAGCTCCACGGCGGGCCCGGCCGCGCTGGCGGTGCTCAGCGCCGGTCTCGGCCGCTGGGCCGACGGACCCCGCTGAGCCCGCACCGGCCGGCTCAGCGGGGCAGGATCTCCACGTCCTTGTCGTCGCGCACCGTCCTGCCGTCGGCGTCCCGGCCGAGGACGGTGACCACGTACTCCCCGGGCTCCAGCTCGACCTCCGCCCGGAAGCCGGTGCTCCCGTCGCCCCGCTCGTCGACCGTCGCCGCACCGCCCGACACCGTCCGACCGTCCGGCCCGGCCACGCTCCACCGGTGGTCGCGGACACCGTCCAGGGCCCGCCCCGCGATGGTGAGGGCCCCCGCGGGCCGCGTGTCCTGCCGCGGTTCGACGAGCCAGACGGGGGCCTCGGCCCGCTCCTCGGCCCGGAGCGGAGCGTCGAGCCGGACGGATCCGAAGACCTCCTCGTCGGGCCGGCCGTCCACGAGGACCACCACCTCGGCCGCCGTGCCCCGGGGGAGCAGGCCCGCCGTGTCCGCGGCGGCGGTCACGGTGTGCGCGAGCTGCTGGAGCGCCAGGTCGGCCTCGCGGTCGTCCAGGTCCGAGCGGAACGCCTCGGACGGCAGGTCCACGGTGATGGTCCCGTCCGAGGAGGTGGCGCTGCCGACCTGGTCCACCGGGGACCAGAGCGTCCGGTAGTCGGGGTCGTCGGGGGTCGAGGCGGTCATCAGCGTCGCGGCCGCGGAGATGGGGTCCACGGCCGGCATCGCCTCGTCGGGGTCCCGGAACTCGCGGAACAGGCGCTCCTCGCCGTCGGCGTCCCCCACCCAGTACACGGGCAGCTTCGTGGTGGCCACGCCCCCGTCGTCCGTGCTCGTGGTGGTGGGCGTGGCCGGCGCCGCGCTGGACGCGGGGACCGGTCCGTCGAGGACCTGGTCCGCGCCCGTGCCGCACGCGCCGAGCGCCAGGAGGCAGGCCGCGGACAGCCCGAGCACGCAGGACCTGCCGCGGGCAGGAGCCTGCCGGGGGACGGGGGTGGCCATGGGGCGACGCGCACCTCGGCTTTCCGGGGTATGGGGGGTGCCGGTGCCGGCCTGGGGGAGCCGCACCTGTCCCCCTGCCGGAGGACCGGACCATTCCAGCACAGCGGCCGGGGGCGTCCCCAGCCCGGGAGCCCTGCTCGCGGTGACCGATACCAAATCGGAATGTGCGTCCCGCGCGCTCCCGCGCTGCGCGCGCACGGTACCCTGGAGGAAGGACGAGACCCGCCGCGGGCGCCCGCAGCGCCGACCGGCGCACCGTCCGCGGCCATCCACGAAGAGAGCGAGAGCACGGCCCGACGGGCCGGACCCATGACTGAGACGCTGCCCGGCACCACGCACCCACTGACGGCACGCACCGTCATCACCTTCCCCGACCGCGAGACGATGGTCCGCTGCCTCGGGTCCGGGGACGACACCCTGCGCCAGGTGGAGACGGCCTTTCCCGGTCTGGCGACCAGCCCGCGCGGTCTCGAGCTCGGCATCGAGGGACCGGGCGGACCCGTGCGGATCGTGGCCACGCTCTTCGACGAGCTCAAGGTCCTGGCGGGCCGCGAGACCCCGATCACCCCCCAGGTCATCACCCAGCTGCTCGAGCTGATCGGCCGGGACCTGACCGCCCGCCCCAGCGGTGCGCTGACCCAGAACATCCTCTCCAGCCGCGGCCGCAAGATCCGCCCCAAGACCCTGCACCAGAAGGCCTACGTCGACGCCATCGACGAGCACACGGTGGTCTTCGGCATCGGCCCGGCCGGCACGGGCAAGACCTACCTCGCCATGGCCAAGGCCGTCCAGGCGCTGCAGGCGAAGGAGGTCTCCCGGATCATCCTCACGCGCCCGGCCGTGGAGGCGGGGGAGCGCCTCGGCTTCCTCCCCGGGACCCTCAGCGAGAAGATCGACCCCTATCTGCGCCCGCTCTACGACGCCCTGCACGACATGATGGACCCGGACTCGATCCCCCGCCTCATGGAGGCGGGCACGATCGAGGTGGCCCCCCTCGCGTACATGCGCGGACGCACCCTCAACGACGCGTTCATCATCCTCGACGAGGCGCAGAACACCACGCCGGAGCAGATGAAGATGTTCCTCACCCGGCTCGGGTTCGGCTCCCGGATGGTCGTGACCGGTGACGTCACCCAGGTGGACCTGCCGGGCAGCACGTCCTCCGGCCTGCGCCAGGTGCAGCACGTGCTCGGCGGCGTCGCGGACGTCGCGTTCACGGAGATGACCGCGGAGGACGTGGTGCGCCACGAGCTGGTGAGCCGGATCGTCAGCGCCTACGACGCCTTCGACACCACCAACCGGCACCGCAACGAGCGGCGCCGGCGCAAGGAGGACGCCCGCACCGCCGCACCGTCCGGGCCCGCCCAGGACGGGGCGGAGGCCTGATGGCCGTCGAGTTCGACCTCCAGGTCGACCCCCAGGACGTCCCCGCGGAGGAGCGCGCGGCCTACCGGGCGGTCGACGTCGACCTGCTGAGCAGGCTCGCCGACCACGTCCTCGAGCGGTTGCACGTGCACCCCGACGCGGAGCTCTCGATCGCGGTCGTCGACGAGGAGGAGATGGCCCGCCTGCACGTCGAGTGGATGGACCTTCCGGGGCCCACGGACGTGCTGTCCTTCCCGATGGACGAGCTGCGCCCGGGCACGCCGGAGGCCCCGGCCGAGGGCACGCTGGGCGACATCGTGCTGTGCCCCCCGGTGGCACGGCGCCAGGCGGAGGCCGCCGGGCACCCGGTCGAGGACGAGCTGTGCCTGCTCACCACGCACGGCATCCTCCACCTGCTCGGCCACGACCACGCCGAGCCCGAGGAGAGACAGGTCATGTTCGCCCTCCAGCGGGACCTGCTCACCGACTTCCTCGGCCGGCCCGCGCCGGTCGAGACCATGGAGTAGGGCCCCGTGCTGACCACCGTGGTGCTGGTCGTCGCGGCGATCGTGTTCCTGGGCACGGCCTTCGTGCTCACGGCGGCCGAGACCGGCCTCACCTACCTCCCGCGTGCGGACGCGGAGGCGATCGTCCGGGACGACCCGGGCTCGGCGGCCGCCAGGATCCTGGCGACGCCCACCGCCCACCTGCAGGCCCTGCGCTTCTGGAGCGTGTGGTTCGAGACGGCCTCCGCCGTGGCCGTCGCCCTCGCGATGTTCCACGGGCTCGACGACGTCTGGCTCGCCGGCCTCCTGGCCACCGTGGTCATGGCCGCGGTCGGCTTCGTCCTCACCGGGGTCTCACCCCGGCAGGTGGGCCGCGGGAACGCCGCGGGCACCGTGCGGGCCACCGCCGGCCTCGTGCGCGTGCTGCGCACGGTCCTGGGCCCCGTCCCCGGTCTCCTCGTGCGCCTGGGCTCGTCCGTCGCCCGGGACCCGGGGCGGACCGCGCCCGGCTTCCTGACCGAGGAGGAGCTGCTCGAGTTCGTGGACCGCTCCACGGACCGGGACCTGATCGAGGACAACGAGGCGGAGCTGCTGCACTCGGTCTTCGACCTCGACGACACGAACGTCCGGGCCGTCATGGTGCCCCGCACCGACATGGTCTCCGTCGACGACGACGACACCGTGGACAACGCGCTGAACCTGTTCTTCCGGTCCGGCTACTCCCGCATCCCGGTGATCGGCGAGAGCGCCGACGACGTCCTGGGGATCCTCTACCAGAAGGACGTGGCGGAACGGGTGCACCGCCTGGGCACGGAACGCCTCGTCGGCGGACTCTCCGAGCTCGCCCGGGAGGTCCGCTACGTGCCCGAGTCGAAGAAGGTCAACGAGCTGCTGCGCGAGATGCAGCTCGAGTCGATCCACGTGGCAGTCGTCGTCGACGAGTACGGCGGCACCGCCGGTCTCGTGACCCTGGAGGACCTCATCGAGGAGCTGCTCGGGGAGATCGTCGACGAGTACGACCGGGAGAAGCCCGAGGTCGCCGACCTCGGCGACGGCCGGTACCGCGTCTCGGCCCGCCTGGGGGTCGAGGACCTGGGCGACCTGTTCGGCGTCGACCTCGAGGACGACGAGGTGGACACGGCCGGCGGGCTGCTCGCCAAGAGCATCGGCAGGGTGCCCATCGTGGGCTCCCGCGCCACCGTGGAGGGCATCGTCCTCGAGGCCGTCACCCTGGAGGGCCGGCGCAACCGGGTGGGCCAGCTCGAGGTCCACCGCGACCCCGACTGGGTCCCCCCGGGCTCCACCGCCGTGGAGCCCGCCGCACTGCCGTCCGAGGAGGAGTCCCACCACCATGTCTGAGCCCACCCCCGCCGACGCCCCCGCCGGAAAGCACATCCCGTTCCGTGCCGGTTTCGCCGTGCTCGTCGGACGCCCCAACGCGGGGAAGTCCACGCTCACCAACGCGCTGGTCGGGCAGAAGGTCGCGATCACGTCGAGCCGGCCGCAGACCACGCGGCACACCATCCGCGGCATCGTGCACCGGCCCGAGGGCCAGCTCGTGCTCGTGGACACGCCGGGCCTGCACCGGCCGCGCACCCTGCTCGGCCAGCGGCTCAACGACCTCGTCGCGGACACCCTCTCCGAGGTGGACGTCATCGGCTTCTGCGTGCCGGCCGACGAGAAGATCGGTCCCGGCGACCGGTTCATCGCCCAGCAGCTGGCGGCGTCCGGGAACAAGCCGGTCGTGGCGATCGTGACCAAGACGGACACCGTTCCGCGGGCCGCGCTCACCGAGCAGCTGCTCGCGGTGACCGAGCTCGGGCGCACCGTGATGGCGGCCGAGCACCAGGTGCGTGCCGAGCGCGCGGAGCGGGCGGCCCGCAAGCCCCGCCACCGCGCCGGGACGGGCACCGCGCCCGCGCCGGACGCCGACGACCCGGGCTGGGCCGACGTCATCCCCGTCTCGGCCGTCGACGGCTTCCAGGTCGAGGCCCTCGCCCGGCTGCTCGTGGGCCGGATGCCGGAGTCCCCCGCGCTGTACCCGGACGGCGAACTGACGGACGAGCCCGAGATGACGATGGTCGCCGAGCTCGTCCGGGAGGCGGCCCTGGAAGGGGTGCGGGACGAGCTGCCGCACTCCCTCGCCGTCGTCGTCGAGGAGATGGTGCCCCGCGAGGGACGCCCCGCCGACCGTCCGCTGCTCGACGTGCGCGTCAACGTCTACGTCGAGCGGTCGTCGCAGAAGGCCATCATCATCGGCAAGGGCGGCTCGCGGCTGCGGGAGATCGGCACCCGGTCCCGCACCGCCATCGAGGCCCTGCTCGGCACGAAGGTCTACCTCGACCTGCACGTGAAGATCGCCAAGGAGTGGCAGCGCGACCCCAAGCAGCTGTCCCGCCTCGGCTTCTGACCCGCCGGGCCCTGCCGCCCGAGCCGCCCGGCGGGCGGCTACCATGGCAACCGGAGCCCCGGCCGGGCGCCGTTCCCCCCGATACCGGGCCTCGCGCGCGGGGCCGTCCCAGGAGAAGATCACCGTGTCCACACCGCTCCCCGACGCCCCCGGGCGCCCACGCGCCCGCCGCTGGTCCCGGAAGCGCTGGGCCGCCCTGGTGCTGGTCGTCGTGCTGCTCGCGGTCCTCGGTGCGGGAGTGGCCGCGACGTGGCGGCTCCAGTCGAACCTCGACACCTCCCCCCTCGACCTCGGCGGTGGGGCCGGGCCCGAGGACGGTCCGCTGGACGTCCTCGTCATGGGCACGGACACCCGCGATGGGCAGGGCAACGAGCGGTACGGGGACGACGAGGACAGCTCGGGTGCCGGGCTGACCGACGTGATGATGCTGGTGCACGTGAACGAGGACCGCAGCGACGTGACCGTGGTGTCCCTCCCGCGCGACCTGGTGGCCGACATCCCGCGCTGCACGGACCCGGAGAGCGGTGAGGTGCACCCCGCGCAGCAGGACGCGCTCCTCAACTCGGCGATCGCCAACGGCGGGCCCGGCTGCACGGTCGCGACCGTGAACCGGATGACCGGTCTCAGCATCGACCACTTCATGCTCGCCGACTTCAACGCCGTCAAGGAGCTGTCCTCGACCGTGGGGGGCGTCGAGGTGTGCGTCAACGAAGCGGTCGACGACCCGAAGTCGGGCCTGGACCTGCCCGCGGGCGTGTCCTCCGTGGAGGGGGAGCAGGCGCTGGCGTTCCTGCGCAGCCGCGCCGCCTTCGGGGACGGCGGGGACAGGAGCCGGATCCGTTCCCAGCAGTCGTTCCTCGCGTCCCTGGCCCGCAAGATCAAGGAGGAGGGGACGCTGACGGACCTCCCCAGGCTGTACGAGATCGCCGACGTCGCCACTCGCAACCTGCACGTCGACGACGGGCTGGGCTCGGTGCCGACGGTGGTCGGCCTCGCCACGGCCCTGCGGGGCATCGACCTCGGCAGCATGGTCTTCGTCACCGTGCCCACGGAGCCCTACGACCTGGACCCGAACCGCCTCCAGCTCGACGAGGAGCCGGCCGAGGACCTCTTCGAGGCGCTGCGCGAGGACCGGTCGCTCACGTCGCTGTCCCCGGAGCCCACGGACGGCCCCTCCGGGAGCACGCCCCCGGTCGACCCCGACCCGACCCCGTCGGTCGACCCCGCCTCGGTCCCGCTCACGGTCGCCAACGCCTCGGGCGTGGCCGACCGGGACGACGAGATCGCCGACGTGCTCGAGGACGAGGGCTACACCGCCGTCGGCTCCGGGCCCCAGGACACCGTGCTGCCCGGCACGCAGGTCTTCTTCGGCACGGGCTGGTACGACTCGGCCCTCGACGTCGCCGAGGTGCTGGGCGTGCCCTCGTCGCAGATCGTGCCCACCACCGACGTCGTGGGGGTGTACGTCTCGGTGGGCCGGGACTTCCGCGAGGGGCAGCGTCTCGACCTCGGGCCGGTGCTGCCCGGGCAGCTCAACGGGCAGACCGCCGAGCAGTACACGTGCCAGCAGGCGGCGGGGGACTGGTGAGCACCCGACCCGGCGCGCCGACGGCCCCGTGGTACGTTGGTCGCATGCGGACTGGGACGTTCCTCCTCCTTACGTGCCGCAACGGGGCCTGACCCGTCGTCGGATGGCCGGCCTCCCGTTGCGGAGTTCCTGATGCCCGGCCACCCGCAGACGTCTCGAGCAGAACAGGCCCACCCCATGCGCAACCAGCAGCAGCCCTCCGGCATGCCGATCCACAAGTACGTCCCGTACCAGCAGCAGTTCCCCGTCGACCTGCCCGACCGCACCTGGCCGGACAGGGTCATCACCCAGGCGCCCCGCTGGTGCGCGGTGGACCTCCGCGACGGCAACCAGGCGCTGATCGATCCCATGAACGGCGACCGTAAGCTCCGGATGTTCGAGCTGCTCGTCCGGATGGGCTACAAGGAGGTCGAGGTCGGCTTCCCCTCGGCCTCCCAGACCGACTTCGACTTCGTGCGCCGCCTCATCGAGGAGGACCGGATCCCCGACGACGTCACGATCCAGGTCCTGACGCAGTCCCGCGAGCACCTCATCGAGCGCACCTACGAGGCCATCGACGGCGCCGACAAGGCGATCGTCCACCTCTACAACGCGACCTCCGCCCTGCAGCGGCGCGTGGTCTTCGACCAGGACATGGACGGGATCGTGGACATCGCCCTCACCGGGGCGCGCACGTGCATGAAGTACGAGGAGCAGCTGAAGCGCACCTCCGTGACCTACGAGTACTCCCCGGAGTCCTACACGGGCACGGAGCTCGAGTTCGCCGCCCGCATCTCCAACGCCGTGGCCGAGACCTTCGAGATCGGCGGGGACCGCGAGATGATCCTCAACCTGCCCGCGACCGTCGAGATGGCCACCCCCAACGTCTACGCGGACTCCATCGAGTGGATGTGCCGCAACCTCTACAACCGCGACGCCACCGTCGTGTCCCTCCACCCGCACAACGACCGCGGCACCGGTGTGGCCGCCGCGGAGCTGGGCTACCTCGCCGGGGCCGACCGCATCGAGGGCTGCCTGTTCGGCAACGGGGAGCGGACCGGCAACGTGGACCTCGTGACCCTGGGGCTGAACCTGCTGACCCAGGGCGTGGACCCGCAGATCGACTTCTCCGACATCGACGAGATCCGCCGCACGGTCGAGTACTGCAACCAGCTGCCCGTCCCCGAGCGCGCCCCCTACGGCGGGGACCTCGTGTTCACGGCCTTCTCCGGCTCCCACCAGGACGCCATCAAGAAGGGCTTCGACCGGATGGCGCGGGACGCGCAGGACCAGGGCAGGAGCGTCGACGAGCTGGTGTGGGCCGTGCCGTACCTGCCCATCGACCCCAAGGACCTGGGCCGCACCTACGAGGCCGTCATCCGCGTCAACTCGCAGTCGGGCAAGGGCGGCGTGGCCTACCTGCTCGCCAGCGAGCACGGACTGGACCTGCCGCGGCGGGCCCAGATCGAGTTCTCCCGCGTGGTGCAGGAGCACACCGACACCTCGGGCGGGGAGGTCTCCGGCGGGGAGCTGTGGAAGGTGTTCGCGGACGAGTACCTGCCCACCGTCCAGGACGGGGACGCCGGACGCTGGGGCCGGTACCGGATCACCAACATCACCACGACGTCCGAGGAGGACGGGGAGACCACCCTCGAGATCGGCCTGGACGTCGACGGCACGCAGCACCACCGCACGGCGCAGGGCAACGGCCCCATCGAGGCGCTGCTCGCGGTCTTCGCGGCGGAGGGCGAGGACGTGCGCGTCCTCGACTACAGCGAGCACGCGCTCTCGGCCGGCGGCGACGCCCAGGCGGCGAGCTACGTCGAGGCCGCCGTGGGGGACCGGGTGCTGTGGGGCGTCGGCATCGACGCGAACACGACCCGCGCCTCCTTGAAGGCGGTCGTGTCGGCCGTCAACCGGGCCGTGCGGGACGCCCAGGACTGATCCCGCCCCCCACCGGTGCCATGGCACGGCGGGCCGTCCCGGACCAGGGGCGGCCCGCCGTCGTCGTCCCGGCCGGCCCCACCGCCGGCACGGTCCGCCTGCACGGTCCGCCTGCACCGTCGGCCGGGCGTGGGACAATGAGCCGGTGGCCAGGACGACGTTCGCATCTCGCAGCTATCGGGACGACGCCGTCGTGCTGCGCACCTACAAGCTCGGCGAGGCCGACCGGATCGTCGTCCTGCTCACCCGTGACCACGGCCAGGTGCGGGCCGTCGCGAAGGGCGTGCGGCGCACGACCTCCCGCTTCGGATCCCGGCTCGAGCCGTTCAACGTCGCCGAGCTGCAGCTGGTCACCGGGCGCAACCTCGACATCGTCTCCCAGGCCCTGGGCAGACGCGGCTACGGGTCGGTCATCGCCGCGGACTACGCCAAGTACACGGCGGCGGCCGCCATGGCCGAGGCCGCGGAGAAGTTCACGGAGAACGACGACGAGTCCGCCGCCCAGCAGTACCGGCTGCTCGTCGGGGCCCTCTCCGCACTGGCCCGCGGCCTGCACGAACCGGGGGCCGTGCTGGACTCCTACCTGCTGCGCGCCGTGTCCACGGCCGGCTGGGCGCCGAGCTTCACCGACTGCGCCCGGTGCGGCGCACCCGGGCCGCACGAGGCGTTCGCGGCCCCCCTCGGCGGCGTCGTCTGCCCCGGCTGCCGGCCGCCCGGTGCCGCGGCCCCCGATCCCGCCACCCTCGCGCACCTCTCCGCCCTGCTGACCGGCGACTGGGAGCGCATCGACGCCGCGGAACCGCGTGCGGGCCGGGCCGCCGCCGGAATCGTGGCGTCGTACGTACAGTGGCACCTGGAGAGGGCCGTCCGGTCCCTGAACCTCGTGGAACGGAGCTGACCATGCCCGGCTTTGCCGCCCCGCCCCCGCACCCCAGCGGCGCCACCGCCCCGCCGATCCCGCGGCAGTTCGTGCCCCGGCACGTGGCCGTGGTCATGGACGGGAACGGGCGCTGGGCCAATCTGCGCGGCCTGCCGCGCAACGAGGGCCACAAGGCGGGCGAGGCCGCCCTGATCGAGGTCATGGCCGGGGCCATCGGCATGGGCATCCCGTACGTCAGCGCCTACGCCTTCTCGACCGAGAACTGGAAGCGCTCCCTCGACGAGGTGACGTTCCTGATGAACTACACCGCCGACGTCATGGAGCGCCAGCTGCCGACCTTCCAGGAGTGGGGCATCCGGATCCGCTGGGCCGGCCGCAAGCCCCGCCTGTGGCGATCGGTCATCCACCGTCTCGAGGAGGCGGAGCGGGCGACGCGCGACAACGACGTCGTCACCCTCACCATGTGCGTCAACTACGGAGGGCGGGCCGAGATCGCCGACGCCGCGGCGGCCATGGCCGCCGACGCCCGGGCGGGGACGCTCAATCCCCGCAGCATCGACGAGAAGACCGTCCAGCGCTACCTCGACGAGCCGGACCTGCCGGACGTCGACCTCTTCCTGCGCTCGTCCGGGGAGCAGCGGATCTCGAACTTCCTCCTCTGGCAGTCCGCCTATGCCGAGCTCGTCTTCCAGGACGTCCTGTGGCCGGACGTCGACCGCCGGACCCTGTGGGAGGCCGTCGAGGTCTACGCGCGGCGGGACCGGCGCTACGGCGGCGCCGTCGACCGCGTCGCCGGCCCCGGCGTGTCCGCCTGAGGTCGCCGGCGCCGTTCCAGGC
Source organism: Kocuria kalidii (assembly GCF_044462225.1). Taxonomy (NCBI): domain Bacteria; kingdom Bacillati; phylum Actinomycetota; class Actinomycetes; order Micrococcales; family Micrococcaceae; genus Kocuria; species Kocuria kalidii. The sequence continues at coordinate 52,365 of NZ_JBISWJ010000010.1, forward strand.
CCCGCAGCCAGGCCACGAGGTCCCGCTGCGCCGCCCGCCGCACGGCCTTCCGCGAGAGGTGGACGTCGTGGACCGCCCCCTCGTAGGAACGCAGCGTCACGTCGGTCCCCAGGTCCGACGCGTGCCGGCGGATCTGCCGGACGTCCAGCACCGTGTCGGCGGACCGCATGGCCTCGCTCCACCACGGCCGGATGCAGGAGCGAGCAGAGGTCTGGACCAGCACTGGAAGGTGAAGGTTCAACCCCTCGGCAACCTCACCCTGAGCCTGAAGCACGGCGTTGAGCCAGCCCGGGGTGATGTCGAAGCTGGTCTCCGGGCGCCACCGCGGATCGATCGGCCACTCGCCCTCCGCGTGCTCGCTGATGACCCGGTAGTAATGGCTGCGCAGCCGGGCCGGCACGGGGTGGTCCGGTCGCTGCTCCGCGAGCCTGGCCACCAGGGGACGCAGCGCGGCGCCCACGGCGTCGGACCCGTGCGTGCCGATCCAGGGGGCGTTGAGCGCTAGGCCATCGAGCCGGTCGGGGTGCCGCGAGGCCCACATCGCGGCGGTGAGCCCCCCGGTGGAGTGCCCCATCAGCACGAGCCTGCCGTCCGGGCCGGGCACCCCGTCCTCCGCCATCAGCCCGAACGCGGCCGCGATGTCGTCGTCGTAGTCCGCGAGGTCCGTGGTGTGCCCCGGACGGCCGTCCTCCTCGGCGAGCACCTGCTCGGTGAGGTTGCGGCCGTAGCCGTGCAGGTCCAGGGCGTAGAACGCGTACCCCGCGGCGTCGCAGGTCCGGGCGAGCTCCGCGTTGAAGAAGTAGTCGGACCAGCCGTGCAGGTACAGCACCCCGCCGCGGGGACGGCCCGGTGCGGGCGGGACGTCGCCCGGCCGGAACCGGACCACCGTGGCGGTGTCGTGCGGCGCGGAGCCCGGTCCGAGGTCCACCGTCCGCGCACGGAAGCCGGGCCCCAGGACGTCGGGGACCCACGGGTCCGCGGATGCGCTCATCCCTCACCTTCCGAGGACGGTCGTCGGGACGGAGGCCCGGGAGCCCCTCCGCGACCGCCGGGTCGGAGGAGTGCCCTGTGGAAGACTGGGACCATGCGCTTCTACCCTATGTTCTTCACGGCCGTCTTCTCCCGGATGGACCCGGAGAGGGCCCACCGGATCGGCTTCCTGGGCATCCGGACCGCGCGCGCCGTGCGCCTGAGCGCGGCCCTGCGGGCGCGCACCCGCCCCGACCCCGCCCTCCAGGTGACGGCCCTGGGCCTGCGGTTCCCGTCGCCGTTCGGGCTGGCGGCCGGCTTCGACAAGGGCGCGGAGGGGATCGGCGCCCTCACCGACCTCGGCTTCGGCCACGTCGAGATCGGCACCGTGACCGCACAGGCGCAGCCGGGCAATCCCCGGCCCCGGCTGTTCCGGCTCGTCGGGGACCGGGCCGTGGTCAACCGGATGGGCTTCAACAACGACGGTGCCGCCGCCGTCGCACCGCGTCTCGCGCAGGCCCGCCGCGCGCTCGAGGCGGACCACCGCGGCCGTGCCCGGCCCGTGGTCGGCGTCAACATCGGCAAGACCAAGGCGGTGCCGCTGGAGGACGCGGTGGACGACTACCGGCAGAGCGCCCGGGCCCTCGCCCCGCTGGCGGACTACCTCGTGGTCAACGTGTCCTCGCCCAACACGCCGGGGCTGCGCCAGCTGCAGGAGATCGAGAGCCTGCGGCCGCTCCTCCGCGCCGTGGGCAGCACGGCCGACGAGGCCGCGGACCGGCACGTCCCCCTGCTCGTGAAGATCGCGCCCGACCTGTCCGACGAGGACGTGCTGGCGGTCGCGGACCTCGCCCTCGACCTGGGTCTGGACGGCATCGTGGCCACCAACACCACGATCGCCCGCGACGGGCTGGGACTGGTCGCGGAGCCGTCCGAGGTCGAGGCGCTCGGTGCCGGGGGGCTCTCCGGCGCACCGCTGCGACGGCGCTCCCTCGAGGTGCTGCGGCTGCTGCGCGAGCGCGCGGGGGACCGGCTGGTTCTCGTCTCCGTAGGAGGCGTGACCACGGCGGAGGACGTGCAGCAGCGTCTCGACGCCGGAGCCACGCTCGTCCAGGGCTACACCGGTTTCCTCTACGAGGGTCCCTTCTGGGCCGACCGCATCAACCGTGGCCTGGCACGGGCACGACGAGCCCGGCACCGGTGAGGTGCACCCGGCGCTGCCGCGGCGCTCCCCGCACGGACGCGGCGGCCGGACGCTGACGCGGCGGCACGGTGCGGACACGGCACTGCCCCCGACCGGCGGGTCGGGGGCAGTGCGCGCAGGAGCGGGTCGTGCGTCCGTCGCGGGCGCGGGCGCCCCGCGGGCGGTCAGGAGGGGCGCTCACCGCGCGCGACCCGGGGCTTGGGGAGCCGGAGGCGGCGCATCGTGAAGGAGCGCATGGCGGCGTACCACCGGACGCCGCGCTCGACGGTCCCGAACTTCGCCTGCATCGCCTTCTTCATGCGGGCCGTCGAGAGGGTGGCGTCCACGATGCCGGCGATCATCAGGGCCCAGATGAGGTAGACACCGTAGGCGGCGACCTCCTGGACGGGGAAGAACAGGATGACGAGCGCCAGCAGCGCCACGACCATCAGGTACTCGCCGAGGTTGAAGCGGGAGTCGACCCAGTCGCGTGCGAACCGGCGCTGCGGGCCCCGGTCCCGGGGGCCGAGGAACCGCTCGTCCCCGGCGGCCATGCCGGCCTGCGCCCGCAGCCGCTGCTCGCGCGCGGCGTCACGGGACTGGGCCTTCGCCGCCTTGCGGTCCGCCGGCACCAGCGGTCGGCGCCGGGCCGCCTCCTGCTGCCGGCGGCTGGGGGTCGGCCGGCCCTTGCCCGGCGTCTGCCGCGGGGCGGGCACCGGGTCGGTCGGAGGGGGCGCGGCGGTCACCGACGTGGAGCCTGCGCGGTCTGCGTCCTTCTTGCGTCCAAACACCCGTCAAGGATAGCCGACGGACCTGCCGGTCCCCGGACGTAGGGTGGACCCCGTGACCGAGCCCTGCGCACCGACCGTTCCCGTTCCCATTGACGTCGTGCGCGCCGCCGTGCGCGCGGACATGCCGAGGACCGTCGAGCAGCTCGTCGAGCTGGTCGCGATCCCGGGCATCGCCTGGGAGTCCTTCGACCCCGCGCAGCTCGAGCGCAGCGCGGAGGCCGTGGCCGGGGTCCTCTCCGGCGCGGGGTTCGACGACGTGCAGGTCCTGCGCGTGCCGCTGGGGGACGGGCCCGGCCATCCGGCCGTCGTGGCCCACCGGCGGCCGGCGCCCGGGCACCCCACCGTCCTGCTGTACGCCCACCACGACGTCCAGCCCCCGGGCCGGCGCGAGCTGTGGGACTCCGAGCCGTTCGCCGCACAGGAGCGCGACGGCCGCCTCTACGGCCGGGGCGCGGCCGACGACAAGGCCGGGATCATGGCCCACGTCGGGGCGCTGCGCGCCGCGACCGCCCTGCTGGGGGACGATCTCGGGCTCGGGGTGACCGTCTTCGTCGAGGGGGAGGAGGAAGCCGGTTCCCCGTCCTTCCGGGACTTCCTGCAGGTCCACCGGGACCGGCTGGCCGCCGACGTCATCGTCATCGCGGACTCCTCCAACTGGGAGGTCGGCGTGCCCGCGCTGACCACGAGCCTGCGGGGCATGGTGGGCGCCGTGGTGGAGCTGTCCGTGCTCGAGCACGCCGTGCACTCGGGCATGTACGGCGGACCGGTCCTGGACGCTCCCACGCTGCTGGCCCGCCTCATCGCCACGCTGCACGACGAGGACGGCGCCGTCGCCGTCGCCGGGCTGCTCGCCGAGGACAGCACCGAGCTCGTCTACGACGCGGAGAGGTTCCGGGCGGACGCCGCGGTCGCGGACGGGGTCCGGCTGGCCGGCCGCGGCTCGATCGCCTCCCGCCTGTGGACCCAGCCCGCCCTGTCCGTGACCGGCATGGACGTGACACCCGTGGACGTCGCCTCCAACACCATCGCGCCGTCCGCACGCGCGAAGCTCAGTCTGCGCACGGCCCCCGGACAGGACCCCGACGACGCCGCGGAGGCGCTGCGGCGCCACGTCGAGGCCCACACGCCGTTCGGGGCGCACGTGCACTTCGAGCTGGAGGAGACCGGGCAGTCCTTCCGCACCGACATGGGCTCCGCAGCCGCCCGGATCGCCCGGTGGGCGCTGGGGGAGTCGTGGGGCCGCCCCGCCGTGGAGACCGGCATCGGCGGCTCCATCCCCTTCACCGCCGACCTGACGGAGGTGTACCCGGACGCCGCCATCCTCATCACGGGCGTCGAGGACCCCGACTCCAGGGCGCACAGCGCCAACGAGTCCCTCCACCTGGCGGAGTTCGAGCGGGCCGTGCTGGCCGAGACGCTCATGCTGCTCGCCCTCGACGGCACCGCCCTCCACACCGGGTCGTGCCGGGAATGAACCGGAGCGCCCAACCGTTGTGCCCCCTGGTAGACCCGCCGCCGGCCCGACTCCGTGCGGTACCCCTCCACAGAAAGTGAGCATCATGAGCGTCACGACCGACAACGACGCCGCAGTGGACGGCCTCCCGACCCACGGCGTCAACCTGACCGATGTCGCGTCCCAGAAGGTCCGCGCCCTGCTCGAGCAGGAGGGCCGCACCGACCTCCGGCTGCGCGTGGCGGTGCAGCCCGGCGGCTGCTCCGGCCTCATCTACCAGCTGTACTTCGACGAGCGCATTCTGGACGGCGACTCCGTGCGCGACTTCGGCGGCGTCGAGGTCGTCGTGGACAAGATGAGCGTGCCCTACCTCGAGGGCTCGACCGTCGACTTCGAGGACACCATCTCCAAGCAGGGGTTCTCCATCGACAACCCCAACGCCGGGGGATCCTGCGCCTGCGGTGACTCCTTCCACTGACCCCGCCGGTGCCCCCGAGAGGCCCGCCGTCCGTCCGGACGGCGGGCCTCTCGGCGTTCCGGCCGGCGCCCGGGAACCGGTCGCGGACGTGCCGGTGAGCGCCGCGCGGAAGCTGACACTGTGTCACCAGATGTCAGCGACACGGGGTAAGCTCGGAGGGAAACATTCCACCTGACGGTGTCCGGGCTCGCGGAATCGGGGCCCCCGGCGCGCAGGCGACGAGCACGAGAAGAAGAGGAAGGGCCGTCTGTGAGTTCGCACACACGAACCGACAGCCTCCGGCGCCGCACGGCGAAGGTGTCTGCGGTAGCAGTCCTGGCAGCAGCAGCGCTGACGGGCTGCGCGGAAGAGGCGAAGCTCGGGTGGATGCCCACCGAGCGTGGCACCACCGACAACGCGGACCTGATCCTCGACCTGTGGATCGGGTCCTGGATCGCCGCCCTCGTCGTGGGACTGGTGACCTGGGGTCTGATGCTCTGGTGCATGATCGCCTACCGCCGCCGCAAGAACGAGACCGGCTATCCGCGGCAGGTCGCCTACCACGCGCCGCTCGAGGTCTTCTACACGATCGTCCCGATCGCCCTGATCATGTCCCTCTTCTTCTTCACCGAGCGCACGCAGGCCGAGATCATCGAACCGCACAACGACCCCGACGTGACCGTGCAGGTCTACGGCAAGCAGTGGGCCTGGGACTTCAACTACCTGAGCGACGACGTCTGGGACACCGGCATCCAGGGTCACCTGGACGGCGAGGAGGGTGTCCCGGAACGGGTGCCGACCCTGTACCTGCCCGTCGACAGCGCAGTCTCGCTGCAGGTCACCTCCCGCGACGTCATCCACTCCTTCTGGGTCCCCGCGTTCCTCGAGAAGGCGGACATGTTCCCGGGACGCACCAACAACATCAACATCACCACGGGCCGCGAGGGCTCGTACTTCGGCAAGTGCGCCGAGTTCTGCGGCGAGTACCACTCGGAGATGCTCTTCAACGTCAACGTGGTGAGCCAGGCCGAGTACGACGCCCACATCCAGTCACTGCGGGACGCCGGTCAGACCGGCGCCCTGGGCGAGGAGTACAGCCGCGACTCCTACCCGGGCGCGGACGACGTCCTGCCCGTAGAATCCTTCGACAACTAAGGAGTGCCGGTGTCCACACTCGAGTATTCACGGGACGAGGCAGCCACTGCCGCTCCGCGCGTGGTGCCCCGGTCCAAAGGACGGATGGTCGTCAGTTGGATCACGTCCACCGACCACAAGACGATCGGGTACATGTACCTGATCTCCTCCTTCGCCTTCTTCTGCATCGCCGGCGTCATGGCACTCCTGATCCGCGCCGAGCTGTTCGAGCCGGGCATGCAGATCCTGGAGACCAAGGAGCAGTACAACCAGCTCTTCACCATGCACGGCACGCTGATGCTGCTGATGTTCGGCACCCCGCTGTTCGTCGGCTTCGCCAACGTCATCGTCCCGCTGCAGATCGGGGCCCCCGACGTCGCGTTCCCGCGGCTCAACGCCCTGGCCTTCTGGTTCTTCCTGTTCGGGTCCCTGATCGCGACCGCCGGCTTCCTCACCCCGCAGGGCGCGGCCTCCTTCGGCTGGTTCGCCTACACGCCGCTGAGCAACTCGTCGTTCTCGCCGGGGGCCGGCGGTGACCTCTGGGTCTTCGGTCTGGCGCTGTCCGGCTTCGGCACGATCATGGGCGGCGTCAACTTCATCACCACGATCATCGCGATGCGCGCCCCCGGCATGACCGTGTGGCGGATGGGCCTGTTCACCTGGAACGCGCTCATCACCTCGCTGCTCGTGATCATGGTCTTCCCGCCGCTGGCCGCCGCGCTGTTCGCGCTGGGGATGGACCGCACCCTGGGCGGGCACATCTTCGACCCGGCCAACGGGGGAGCGGTGCTCTGGCAGCACCTGTTCTGGTTCTTCGGCCACCCCGAGGTGTACGTCCTGGCGCTCCCGTTCTTCGGCATCGTCTCGGAGATCATCCCGGTGTTCTCCCGCAAGCCGCTGTTCGGCTACAAGGGCCTGGTGTTCGCGACCATCGCCATCGCCTCCCTGTCGGTGACCGTGTGGGCCCACCACATGTACGTCACCGGTGCGGTGATGCTGAGCTTCTTCGCCTTCATGACCATGATGATCGCGGTGCCCACCGGGGTGAAGTTCTTCAACTGGATCGGCACCATGTGGCAGGGCTCGATCACCTTCGAGACCCCCATGCTGTGGGTCCTGGGCTTCATGTTCACCTTCCTCTTCGGCGGTCTCACCGGCGTCATCCTCGCCACCCCGCCGCTGGACTTCCACGTCTCGGACTCCTACTTCGTGGTCGCGCACTTCCACTACGTGATCTTCGGCACCGTGGTCTTCGGCATGTTCGCCGGGTTCTACTTCTGGTGGCCCAAGTTCACCGGCAAGATGCTCAACGAGCGGATCGGCAAGATCCACTTCTGGCTGCTGTTCCTCGGCTTCCACATGACCTTCCTGATCCAGCACTGGCTGGGTGTGGAGGGCATGCCGCGCCGCTACGCGGACTACCTGCCGGAGGACAACTTCACCTGGATGAACCAGATCTCCACGGTCGGCGCCATGCTGCTCGGCGTGTCCATGATCCCGTGGTTCTGGAACGTCTACACCACGTGGCGCAACGGCACGAAGGTCGAGGTCGACGACCCGTGGGGCTTCGGCGGATCGCTGGAGTGGGCGACGTCCTGCCCGCCGCCGCGGCACAACTTCACCTCGCTGCCGCGGATCCGTTCCGAGCGTCCCGCACTGGACCTGCACCACCCGGAGCTGGCCGCGGAGTCCCCGCAGCAGTCCCCGGTCGACGACGGCGCCATCGCCACGCGGAAGGACTGAGCATGAAACTGTCCATCACACTGTTCATCATCCTGGGCGGCTTCAGCATCGCGGCCGGCGTGGTCTACGGCTTCCTGACCCGCTTCGGCGAGCTGGTGGGGTTCCCGGGGCTCATCGCCGTGGGCCTGATGTCCTTCATGCTGGCCGTCTACCTGTGGCTCGTGGACCGCAACACCGGCGGCGTCCTCCCGGAGGACAAGCTCGACGGTGAGATCGTCGAGTCGGCCGGCGAGTACGGTCACTTCTCCCCGTGGAGCTGGTGGCCGTTGCTGCTCGGCACCGGTTGCGCGCTGGCGTTCACGGCCCTGGCCATCGGCTGGTGGATCCTGGGCCTGGCCGTTCCCGTTGCCGTGCTGGGACTGCTGGGACTGATCTTCGAGCACTCCCGGGGCGACCACGCCCACTGACCCGGTCGGCCGCGCGCGGACGACGCG
>NZ_JBISWJ010000011.1:0-13294 GCF_044462225.1 Kocuria kalidii
CCGTCTCCGCAGGTCTGCCGGGAACAGCTGTCGCGCGGGACGTGATCGACCCAGCTTCCGGCAGGGGTGTACCCGCGGTCGCGGAGACTGCGCCGCGGCGGCGCGGTGCGGCTCGCACCTGCCCCGCGTCTCGAGGGGCCGGGCCGGAGGACTCCGACTGCACCGGGCAGGGCGACCCGGGATCGGCGCTCTGCGGCGCTGTCCGCGCCCGACGCCGTATGGAAGGGTCTCCTGGTGCCGCATGGCCGGATGTGACGCTCAGGCAGCCTCCTGACGGACCGGGCGACCGGACCGTGGCGCAGCGCTCCGACCCCCGCGCCGACCGGACGGGCAGCAGCACGGCTTCCGGTCGGCGGGCCGGTTCCTGCGCATCCGGCAGGTGCCGAGTGCCCGGACCGTGGACGGCACCGCGCCGGTCGCCGGTCCGGGGCCGAGTTGCGCGGAACCCGCAGGCGAGGCAGTCGGCGACGGCCCCTCGTGCCAAGGCCGATGATCCGAACCCACCGCGGCACCCTCCCGGTGTCGATGCCGTCTGAGTACTGACCGCTAGAACTCACCGTTGAATCCGCCCGGCGACAAGGGGTCGATATTCACTCGGCGTTGACACCAGGCGCGCCGGGGCCGCACTCGGGCGGCATGCCCACAGTTCCGGCCCGTGGTCGACACGCAGAACGCGCCGGACTCGGTCTGCCTCCATGGGTCGGCTCCTCATGTGCCGCCGACAGCCTGGGACGGTGTCGGCGGACCGCCCCGCACCGACATCGTGCTCCCCGTTCGGCTCGGCCGCCCGTCCCGCCATCGGCGCACAGCACGCGTCCCACTGCGCCGCCCGAGGCGGGGAGAGACATCCGGCCACCTCGGCGTCCCGGCCCGTGGGCGCCGCGGGAACCTCGGGCACCGAGCCCGGCATGCGGGTGATCCAGGTGTCGACGCCGATATCGATCCCGCGTCGCCGACCGATGGAGGGTCGGTGTGCAGACGGCATCGTCACGGGACAGGGCTCGCGCATCGAGTCCTGCGCGTCCTCCGGGTGCCTCAGCCGGGCTCTGTGCCGCAGCAGCTCTGTGCACCGGCGGCGGTGCCTCGACCGGACCGGACAGCCGACTGCCCAGGTCAGGACTCCGGCCCGACGTTGTCCGCAACGGCATCAACCCAGTCCGGGTCGGAGTGACGGCCCGACGTTGTGCGCAACGGCTTCCGACCCGACCGGGCTCGGCGCTCCGGTCCATGTTGCACCCACCGCCCTCCGGCCCAGCCTCGGTCGGCGCCGCGGCCCAGGATTGCGGTGGCGGTCACGTCGGCAACGGGAGGCCGCTGGTCGTCGGGCCGTCCGTGCGCCGCCGGCCGTGCCGCGACCCTCGGACGGAACGCCGTCTGCCGATCGACCGCGCCCACGGTACCCCCGGGGGCATGCACTGGACCCGCGCAGACCCACGGTCCGGATGCCGTCAGGCGCGACACCGCAGCCCCGGTGGGTCCCTTCTTGCAGCCGGGGGAGACAGGGAGCACCGGTCGCCGGCCGTCCGACCGGTTCCGGTACCCGGCGGACGGTATGTCGACACGACGGAGCCCCGGGAGGAGGATTCCTCCCGGGGCTCCGTCAGGCGATGCTCGTGCGGATCAGCGGACGAGCTCCCGGTTCTGGGGACCGGCCGTCACGGCCTCCGCCTCGTGGTGGTGGTGCGCCGCCTCGAGCTCGGCCGGGGTGACGGGCGCGACACGGTCCTCGAAGAAGAACCGGCTGACCCGCTCACGGGCCTTCTCGGTGCGCGTGATCTTGCCCTTGGCGTTCGGCTGCGCAGGCTCCACGTCGTAGTGGGGCATGTTGACCAGACGGTAGCGCTTGTACTCGTCCAGCGGCTCGTGCACCTCGATGAACTCGCCGTGGGGGAGCTGCTGCACCCGCCCGGTCTCGCGGCCGTGGAGCACGATCTCCCGGTCCTTGCGCTGCAGCGCGAGGCAGATCCTGCGCGTGATCGCGAAGGCCAGGATCGGCCCGAGGAAGTACAGGGCTCGCAACCAGTACAGGACGTCGTTGACCGCCAGCTGGAAGTGGGTGGCGATGAGGTCACCACTGGCCGCGACCAGCTGGACCGTGTAGAACGTCACGCCGGCCGCGCCCATGGCGGTGCGGAAGGGGGCGTTGCGGGGACGGTCGAGGATGTGGTGCTCCCGGTCGTCCTTGGTGACCCAACGCTCGATCCAGGGCCACGCCGCCATCAGGCCGAAGAGCAGCCCGAGCGGAGCCATCGGCAGCAGCACGTTCATGGGGACGGCCATGCCCAGGAAGGTCCACTCCCAGTTGAACGGCCAGGTGCCGGGCATGAGGCGCACGGCGCCGTCGGTGAAGCCCATGTACCAGTCGGGTTGCGAACCGGCCTGCACCGGCGAGGGATCGTACGGGCCGTAGTTCCAGATCGCGTTGATGGTGGTCGTGCCGGCCATCAGCGCCATGATCCCGAAGACGATGAAGAAGAACCCGCCGGCCTTGGCCGCGTAGATCGGTCCCACGGGGAAGCCGACCACGTTGTTCTCGGTGCGACCCGGGCCGGGGAACTGGGTGTGCTTGTGCACGACGACCATGAACAGGTGTACGACGATCAGCATGAGGATGATCGCCGGGATGACGAGCACGTGCAGGATGTAGAGGCGGGCGATGATGTCGTGCCCGGGGAACTCGCCGCCGAACAGGAACATCGACAGGTACGCCCCCACGATCGGCAGCGCCTTCAGGATCGCGTCGGCGATGCGCAGCCCGTTGCCGGAGAGCACGTCGTCGGGGAGGGAGTAGCCGGTGAAGCCGGCGACGATGGCGAGCAGGAAGAGCGCCACGCCGACGAGCCAGTTGAGCTCACGGGGTCGGCGGAACGCCCCCGTGAAGAACACGCGCAGCATGTGCACGGACACGGCGGCGGCGAAGACCAGTGCGGACCAGTGATGGAGCTGGCGCAGGAAGAGCCCGCCGCGGATGTCGAACGAGATGTCGAGGGTGGACGCGTAGGCCGCGGACATCTCGACGCCCTGCATGGGCACGTAGGAGCCCTCGTAGTCCAGCGCGGCCATGGACGGCTCGAACCACAGGGCGAGGAACGTGCCGGAGAGCAGCAGGATGACGAAGGTGTACAGCGCCACCTCGCCGAACATGAACGACCAGTGGTCGGGGAAGATCTTCCGGCCGAACTCCTTGACCATCGGCGACACGCCGACACGGGTGTCGACGTAGTTCGCGATCCGGCCGGTACCCGTCTGGGCCTTGTACTCGTAATCGGTGGATGTTGACATCAGTTCGCCTCACCCTGCATCTCGTCGACATGGGTAGCACGCTGGGAGTAGGTCGGACCGACCGGCTCCTGGAAATCACTGCGCGCCACGAGGTAGCCCTCGTCGTCCACGGTGATCGGCAGCTGCGGAAGGGGCCGGGCGGCCGGCCCGAAGATGACCTCGCACTCGTTGGCGAGGTCGAAGGTGGACTGGTGGCACGGGCAGAGCAGGTGGTGGGTCTGCTGCTCGTAGAGTGCCACCGGGCAGCCGACGTGGGTGCAGACCTTCGAGTAGGCGAAGATCCCGTCGACGTTCCAGTCGGCCTTCTCCGGGGACACGTTGACGGTCTCCGGGTCGAGCCGCATGAGCAGGACGACGGCCTTGGCCTTCTCGTCGAGATAGCCCTCGTTGTGCCCGATCGTGTTCAGGTTCTCGGGGACCACGTGGAACGTGGAGCCGAGCGTGACGTCCGAGGCCCGGATGGGCGTGCCCGAGGGATCGCGCACCAGACGGATCCCGTCGTCCCAGAGGGTCTCCTTGAGGACGTCCAGGTCGGTGGGGCCGAGGTCCCGGAGCAGACCGACGAACGGGAGCGGAGCGAGGACGGCGGCACCGATGAGGGTGTTGCGCAGCAGCGGCCGGCGCTTGATCCCGGACTCGTCGTAGATCGTGGTGAGGATGCTCTGCGCCTCTGCGCGCTGCTCCTCCGTGCGCACCGCGTGCCGGTTCTCGACCAGTTCGTGGTCCGGCATGAGCGTGCGGGCCCAGTGCACCACGCCGAGCCCGATGCCGAACATGCCCAGGGCGATGCCGAGACCGAGCAGCAGGTTCTGCAGCTGCAGAGCCTCCGTGGGCGCGATGTTCGTCACGTCGTACATCAGGCCCTCGATGCTCACACCGAAGTACCCGATGAAGAACACGATGGATCCGACGATCGAGAGCAGGAACAGCAGGACGACCTGCCGTTCGGCGCGCTTGGCGGCCGCGGAGTCGATGTCCGTCAGGCGCGGGCGGTGCGGGGGCAGTCCGGGGTCGGGGAAACGCTCCATTGCCGTGGTGCGCGTGGTGGCAACGGTTCCCGACTGGTGGGGAGTGCCGTCACTGTGGCTTCCCATGTGGTCCCTCATTCTTCTCTTGGTGCAGTTGATCGTAGCTTCGAGGTCCGACATCGGCTGCCGGCCCGGGGCGTCAGGCGGAGCGCGAGGTGAGCCAGACCGTGAACGCGATGATGACGGCGAGGCCGATGGTCCAGACGAACAGGCCCTCCGACACCGGGCCGAGGGCGCCGAGGCCGAAACCACCGGGGTTCGGGTTGTCCTCGAGCGTCTTCAGGTAGGTGATGACGTCGCGCTTCTCCTCGGGGGTGATGTTCGCGTCGTTGAAGACCGGCATGTTCTGCGGGCCCGTCTGCATGGCCTCGTAGATGTGCCGCTCCTCGACGTCCATCACGGAGGGGGCGTACTTGCCGCGGGTCAGCGCGCCGCCGGCACCGGCGGCGTTGTGGCACATGGCACAGTTCGCGAGGAAGACCTTCGCACCGTTGGCGGCGTTGCCCTGGGTGACGTCCAGGTACTCCTCCTCGGGGATGGCGGGGCCGGGGCCGAGGGTCGCCACGTACGCGGCGAACTGACGGACCTGCTCGTCGTTGAACTGGACCGCCTTGTCCGCCGCCTGCGGGCCGTTGGCCTGCATGGGCATGCGCCCGGTCCCGACCTGGAAGTCGACCGCGGAGGCCCCCACGCCGACGAGCGACGGACCGGACGGGGTGCCGGCCCCGTCGAGCCCGTGACAGGTCGAGCAGTTCGCGATGAACAGCTTCTCGCCCTCCTCGATGTCCTGCGCCGTGTAGGACTCGGTCTGCGCCTTGGCCTCGTTGGTGGTGGTGGCGACTGCGTACAGCCCACCGCTGAGGAGCAGGGCCAGGACCATCAGTACCAGGACTGCCAGAGGGTGGCGCCGCTGTTGCGAAAGTGCCTTCACGTCAAACGTTCCTTCAATTCGGTGTTGGTTTGCTTGGTGCGTCCTCCGGACGGCGGCCTATTTGAGGAAGTAGACCACGAGGAAGAGGACGATCCAGACGACGTCCACGAAGTGCCAGTAGTAGGACACGACGATCGCCGAGGTGGCCTCGTAGTGGCCGAAGCGCTTGGCGACGAAGGCGCGGCCCATGATGAAGAGGAAGGCGATGAGACCGCCCGTCACGTGCAGCGCGTGGAAGCCCGTGGTGATGTAGAAGGCGGAGCCGTAGGAGTTGGCCGGGATGCTGATGCCGTGGGCGACCAGCTCGGCGTACTCGAAGGACTGCACCGCCACGAAGACGGCGCCCATGAGGAAGGTCAGGGCGAACCACTCGACCATGCCCCACCGGCGGACGTCGAACACGCCCCCGGTGCGGCGGGGCTGGAGCCGCTCGGCCGCGAAGACGCCGAACTGGCAGGTCACCGAGCTGAGCACCAGCACGATGGTGTTGGCGAGGGCCAGCGGGATGTTCAGCTTGGCGGACTCCTCGGCCCACAGCTCCGGGGCGGTGGAGCGCAGCGTGAAGTACATGGCAAAGAGGCCGGCGAAGAACATCAGCTCGGAAGCGAGCCACACGATGGTGCCCACTGAGGTGAGGTTGGGCCGATTGATCGACCCGCCTACCGGCTTGGCTGGGGTATGGGTTGCAGTCGTCACAGAGACATTATGTCGCCAAAACTCCCGGTGGACCAACCGTGGGGAGCCCGGGCGGTTCGCGTGTCCCGTTGATCGGTCCCCACCGTGACGAGGGCCGCAGGAGCCCGGCGTGCGAGGAGGCGGTACGGGCCGGATCCCGGCCGCCGCTCGGGGGTGCCGTGCGATCCCCGTCACACATCGTACGGCCGCTCCGGTGGCGTCCCGCACCGGGATGCCGTTCCGGGCCGCCCGGCGGCGGGCGATACGATCGGGAGCGTGAACACGACGACACCGACGACCGCACCGCACTTCGAGTGGCCGGACCTGATCACCGCCCTGATCTCCGGGACCGACCTGACGCGTGACCAGGCCCACTGGGCGATGGACACCATCATGTCGGGGGAGGTCTCCGACGTCGTCGTCGCGGGATTCCTCGTGGCCCTGCGCGCCAAGGGCGAGACGGTCGAGGAGCTCACGGGGCTGTCCGACGCCATGGTCGGCCACGCCCGGCCCGTCGGCATCCCCGGCCCGGCCCTCGACATCGTCGGGACCGGCGGGGACCGGCTCTCGAGCGTGAACATCTCCACGATGTCCGCCCTGGTGTGCGCGGGTGCCGGAGCGAAGGTCGTCAAGCACGGCAACCGCGCGTCGTCGTCGAAGTCCGGCTCCGCCGACGTCCTCGAGGCGCTCGGCGTCCGGCTCGACCAGCCCGTCGAGATGGTCGAGTCCGCGGCGCAGCATGTGGGCATCACGTTCCTCTTCGCGCAGACCTTCCACCCGTCCATGCGCTTCGCGGCGGCGGCTCGGGCACAGCTGCGGGTGGCCACCGCCTTCAACTTCCTCGGCCCCATCACGAACCCGGCCCGGGTCGAGGCCTCGGCCGTCGGCGTGGCCGACCGTGCGCTGGCGCCGCTGATCGCCGGCGTCTTCGCGGCCCGGGGCGACCGCGCGCTGGTGTTCCGCGGCGGCGACGGACTCGACGAGCTCACCGTCACCGCGGCCTCCGAGGTCTGGGAGGTGCGCGAGGGGCAGGTCGAGCACCACGACCTCGAGCCGCTGGAGCTCGGCATGCCGCGGGCCACCATCGAGGACCTCCGGGGCCAGGACGCGCGCTACAACGCGGGCGTCGTGGAACGGGTGCTCGCGGGGGAGGAGGGGCACGTGCGCAACGCCGTGCTGCTCAACTCCGCGGCCGGGCTCGTCGCGTTCGACGCCACCGCGGACGCACCCTTCCAGGACCGGATGGCCGCGGCGGTCCGGCGCGCCCGGGAGTCCGTTGACAGCGGAGCGGCGCGCGCCGTCCTGGACCGCTGGATCGCGCACACCGCGGGCTGAGGACGCCGCCGATCCAGAGCCGGGTGCCGGCCGCCCGTCGCTCAGTCGATGCCGAGCGAGAAGGCCGCGTCCAGGTCGTGCTTGCTGTAGGTCCGGAAGGCGATGTTGGTGTTGGTGCCCACGACGCCGTCGACCTTGGAGAGCCGGTCCGCGATGACGTCCGCGAGGTCCTCGTGCTGCTGCACGCGCACCATCGCGATCAGGTCCCAGTCGCCCGTCACGGAGTACACCTCGCTGATGCCCGGGATGTCGGAGATCTGCTCGGCGACCTCGGGGATCCGGTCGGCGGAGGTCTTGATGAGGACGATGGCGGTGAGCATGGAGCACCTTTCTCGGAGCGGGACCGGGCGGACCGGTGGACGTGGGCGGATCAGGCCGGACCGCGGGAGCGGACCGCTCGCAGCAGCAGGACCAGGGCCCGGGGTCCCAGCAGGAACGCCGCGAGCACTGCCAGTGTGACGAGCACGAAGCTGGGGGCGGCGCCCTCCCCGGAGAGCAGGCGCAGGCCCATGCCCGCGGCCACGGTCGTCAGCCACAGCGCCACACCTCGGGGCCACACCGCGACGGGGTTGCGGTGCACCCGCCACACGACCCAGCCCAGCAGGAGCCCGGTCAGGAAGGGCCACGCCGTGACCAGGAGCCCGGTGGCGTCCAGGGAGTGGGTGCTGCGGCCGAGTCCGGCGAACAGCAGGACCAGGAGCACGTCCACGGCCAGGGCGGCGATCCAGGGGACGGACCGGGCGGTGCTCCGCCCGGGGAGAGCGGCGAGGGTGGCCGAGGAGTGCATGCTCGCAGTCTAGTGCGGCCGACGGATGCCGGCGCCCGGCTCGGATCCAACCTCAAGCCGAACTTCAGGGTTTAGGAAGACCCGCCGAGAAAGTCTCAACCTTCGACCATGGGTCCATGGAGGTGCGACTGGCTGTCGGAACGGCGAGTTCTGCCGGCCTGCAGGCCGCCGACGGATCCGTCCTTGCGGCACGGGCGGGAGTCGAGCACCGGTGTCGCGCCCGGACGGCGCGGAGGCCGGCGGCGGCGCAGCGCCGTCCGCACACCGCCTGCCGGAGACGGCCTGCGGGGGACGGCCGGGGTGCTCGAACCGGCGTCCGCCGCGGCGGACGGGGAGCCCCTTCCGCGCCGTTACTTTACATAATGTAGATTATCGGCGTTATAACCGAGGTGGCCGGAGAAGCGGCTGCGGCCCTCTCCACACCGATTCTCCGTGCCGACCGTCGCGCTGCCGGTCGCAGCACGCGGGTGGGCCGGGCGCGCCCGCCGCACCGTCGCCGTGCAGGACCGTCGCCGTGCAGGACTTGCTCGATAGGCCCAGTTCGGCCGGACTCGCTTCTGACGGTCTTCCATCTGACGGTCTGCCAGCTGACGGACCCGCATCGGACCGACCCGCGCTGACGGATCGGCACGGCGGACCCCGCCGAGCGGCCCCGGACAGGACGCCGCGCACCGGTGACCTCTCGCGGCGCTCACGGGCACCGCGGACACGGCGTCCGACGGCCCGCCGGATGTCCACCGGTCACCCCTCGGGCACGGGCTCCGGTCCGCCGCGCACGCGCTCCGTCGTGGCGGTCGTCGACCAAATGTTGCGCCGCCCTCCCCTCGCCTTGTGGCCACTTGTGGGGTGCACGGCGCACCGAGCCGGATCGGCCGGCGGGTCGCCGGTACGCTCGCGGTGGCCGACATGGATTAGCGTCGGCAAACGCATGTCGAAGGGGAGGAACGCCGTGGGACGGCAGAACTGTGTGAATGCGACGGACGGCCGGGGGCGCCGACTGGTGACGTCGGTACTGGCCCTGTCGGTGCTGGTGCTCGCGGGCTGCGGACAGGACGGCGGATCGGACGCCCCGCCCGCGACCGCCTCCGGGTCGGTCGCACTGTCCCCCTCGCACGGCGGGACGCAGGGCGGGAACCTGGTCCTGGCCGACACGGGTGGGAACACGAAGGAGCCGGTCACCGTCCGCTTCGGCGACGAGGAGGTCGAGTGCGAGTTCGACGACCGCTCGTCGCGCCATGCCTGTGAGGTCCCCGCGCACGGGACCCCGGGCACGGTCGAGGTCTCCTTCGCCGCCGGCGGGAGCGAGATCGGCGAGAAGACCGCCTACACCTACACGACGCACGGCACACAGGACATCCCCGTGCTGACGGTGGACACGGAGACCGTGCGGCGCAACGCCGAGGAGATCCGGGGCGACTTCCCGTCGGGCGTCCAGCTGGGCGCGGTGCTCAAGAACGGCGAGCCCGTGGACGTGTTCGGCAAGGTCATCGAGGACGCGGCCGACGTCGACTACATCTTCGTCCCGAAGCTCGACGACGCCATCGCCCTGCGCGAGGCCGGCGTGGAGGCCAAGATCGCCGTGCTCTACGTCGCGCAGATCGAGGACATCCCCCTCCTGATGCACTACGACGTCGAGGTCGCCGCCACGGATCCCGCGTGGGTCGAGGCCGCGGAACAGGTGCTGTCCACCACGGGCGGGACGCTGAAGGTCCACCTCTGGGTGGACACCGGCATGGGACGCGAGGGCGTGGTGCCCGAGGAGGCGCTCCCCCTGGCCCGGGCCGTCGAGGACGCCCCGCACCTGGAGTTGGCCGGGATCGCCACGCACTTCTCCACCATCACGGAGGACGACGGGGCCGCCATCGAGCGCAACGACACGTCGAACACCACGGTGGCCCAGAAGAACCGCTTCGACGGTGCGGTGGCCTCGATCCGCGACGCCGGGCTCGGTGAGGACGCCCTCATCCACGCCGGAGCCAGCGACGTGCTCGCCAACGACCTCGAGCCCCTGTACTACGACCTGCTGCGGGTCGGCGGCATGTTCTTCGGCGCCACCGCGCCGGAGGACCGGGTGTACTCCTGGACCACGGAGCTGAACCAGGTCAAGACGCTGCCGGCGGGATGGTGCATCGACTACGGCTGCACCGAGCCCACCACGGAACCGAAGAAGGTCGGCATGATCAACCACATCCCGACCAGGGAGAACGAGCTGACGTACACGGTGGGCGGCAAGCAGGTCCCGGTGCTGCTCGACCACGGCACGGTGCTGACCCTCGACCTGTCCCAGGTGCCGGACGCGGCCGCGGGCGACGAGGTCGTCATCGACTTCAGCGCCGAGGCCTTCCACCTGCTGGACGGGACCGCGCCGCTGCCCGTGACGACCACCGGCGGGTGACCGTCAGCCGCGCTCGGTCGCGCGGCCGAGGTCGTGGTCCAGCACGAGGTCGGACGGGAACTCACGCGCCAGCTCCCGGGTGCGGGCGGTCCGGCGGGCGGACGTCCCGGGCCGCACCGTGAGGTCCACGTAGATCACGGGGCGGCCGCTGGTCGCCTCCAGGCGGGCGCGCAGCCGCTCCGCTCGGTCGTCCTCGGGCGCGCACTCCCCCGTGCCGAGCAGCACCAGGGGGCGTTCGAGGTCGGGTTCGACCGGCATCCCGTGGGCCACCAGCGCGGGAAGCCGCGACTGCAGCGCGGCGAGGCCGACCACGGCGGTCGCCGTCCCGGCGAGCCAGGCGCCGGCGGCGGAGACCGCCACCGAGGTGATGAACTTCATGGTCGGCCTCCTTCGGTCGTCCGTGTGCGGGTGCCCGGCCGGGTGGTGCCCGGTGCCGGCCACGGGGTGGATGAGGGGTGGTCGGGTCGACCGGGGTCCCGGCACGCCGTGCCACCACGGTAGGGATGGCAACGCCGCAGGGACGGCGCCTATTCCGGGGACGCCGGGCCAGGTGCCCGCAGCCACGCCGCTCCGAGGCCGTGTCGGGGCCGTGGGGCACAATGGGAGGACGGCGAGGAAGCCCTCGCGAAGGCGGACGAAAGGCCGGGCACGATCATGTGGGAGTGGCTCGTCGACAACGCGTGGGTCCTGTGGCTGATCGCGGTGATCGGGCTGGCCGCCATCGAGATGATCACCCTGGACTTCCTGTTCCTCATGATGTCGGCCGCGGCGCTGCTGGCCTTCGCGGTGAGCTGGGTGACCGACAGCTTCGTGCTCCAGGTGGTCACGTTCGCCCTGGCCTCGGTGCTGCTCATCTTCGTGGTGAGACCGATCGCACTGCGCCGCATCAACCGCTCCGCGCCGGGGACCGTGTCGAACGCCGCCCGGCTGATCGGCCTGCCCTGCCAGGTGCTGGACCCGGTGACGGGCCGCAGCGGGCTGGTGCGGCTGGAGGGCGACACCTGGAGCGCCCGGTCCGTCACCGGTGAGCAGCTGCCTCCCGGTGCCGACGCCTTCGTCCACGACATCGAGGGCGCCACCGTCCTCGTCGCCCCCTACCCCGCGCCGGCCGCCGACGGCGGACCGGCGCCCCGCCCGTCCTTCTGAGCACACCCCCCGCACCGCGCACCGGCACCGCCGTCGCACGGGTCGGACCCACCGAGAGAGGCACCCGTGGACCTAGCCGTCATCGTCCTGCTCGTCATCCTGGTCATCCTGGTCTTCATCATCCTGCTGCGGTCGGTGCGGATCATCCCGCAGGCGCGGGCCGGCATCGTCGAGCGCCTGGGCAAGTACCAGAGCACGCTCACGCCGGGACTGCACTTCCTGATCCCGTTCGTGGACCGCCTCCTGCCCCTCATCGACCTGCGCGAGCAGGTCCAGTCCTTCCCTGCGCAGTCCGTGATCACCGAGGACAACCTCGTGGTGGGCATCGACACCGTCGTGTACTTCCAGGTCATGGATCCCCGGTCCGCGACCTACGAGATCGTCGACTACATCCAGGCCGCCGACCAGCTGACGTCAGCCACCCTGCGCAACGTGGTGGGCGGGCTGAACCTCGAGGAGGCGCTCACCTCCCGGGACAAGATCAACGCCGAGCTGCGCGGGGTCCTGGACTCCACCACGGGCCGCTGGGGCATCCGCGTCTCGCGGGTGGACATCAAGGAGATCACTCCCCCGCCGTCCATCCAGGACTCGATGGAGAAGCAGATGCGCGCCGAGCGTGAGCGCCGTGCGGTGATCCTGACGGCCGAGGGCGACAAGCAGTCGCGGATCCTGATGGCCGAGGGCCAGCGGCAGTCGGCGATCCTCTCCGCGGAGGGCGAGGCGAAGGCCGCCATCCTGCGCGCGGACGGCGAGGCCCAGGCGATCCGGAAGGTCTTCGACTCGATCCACAAGGCCCGGCCGACGCAGAAGCTGCTCGCCTACCAGTACATCCAGACGCTTCCCAAGGTCGCCGAGGGCAGCGCGAACAAGGTGTGGATGATCCCGGCCGAGCTCGGCGACGCCCTGCGCGGCGTGGGCGAGTTCCTGTCCCGGCCGGACGAGGACGGCCAGGGACCCCACCGGACGTGGTCGGACGCCGTCGACGACGAGTCGGAGCCCGAGCCGCAACCGGAAGACGAGCCCATCGTGACGCCCGAGGCCGTCCGGGTGACCGAGGAGGACCTCAAGCCGAATCTGGAGCGCACCATGGTCGACCCGGACGACTTCACCATCCCCCGGCCCTCGAGCATCGACCCGGACGCGCCGGTGCGGGTCGACGACCCCGTGCCCCCGGAGGACGGTCCGGCGTCCCGCTGACCGCTCCGCGCGCGGCGCCGGGCACGTGCCCGGGAGCACTCCCGGGGAACATTCCCGGCGGCGCGTGCGTTGCACCCCGTGGATCCCGGGTCCCGGACCCGTCGTCAGCCGAGCGTGCGCCACTGCCGTGGCCACCGTCAGTTATGGAGGAACTACCACTATGAGCGACCGCAGTCTCAGGGGAATGCGTCTGGGCTCCCAGTCCATGGAGACGGAGGCCGGTGTCGAGCCGGCCCCGCGCCAGCGCGTCGAGTACCGCACCGTGGACGGCGAGAAGGTCACGGTCACGTTCGCCGCGGAGGCCGAGATCCCGCCCGTGTGGGTGTCCAAGACCGGCAAGGAAGCGATCATCGTCAACGGCGAGAAGCCGGAGAACCCCAACGAGAAGCACCAGCGCACGCACTGGGACATGCTCCTGGAGCGGCGCAGCGTGGACGAGCTGGAGGAGATCCTCGCCCAGCGGGTGGGGTTCTACCGGGAGAAGCACGCGATCTGAGCCCGGCACCCGATGTCCGGAG
>NZ_JBISWJ010000012.1:0-13080 GCF_044462225.1 Kocuria kalidii
CCGCACCCCCGGGTTCAGGAGGCGTCGACGGCGAGCGCGCGGTCGGCGTCCCGGATCTCGACGGGGGTCGTGAGGACACGGTCGGCGTCCTCCACGTCCCGGACCTGACCGGTGACCGTGAACCGGCCCTCGAGGGGCAGGTCCTCGCTCGAGGAGCCGGCGCGGAGCACGAACTCGCCGGGTTCGACGATCCGGCGCATCTCCCGGCCCGTGAACGAGGTGCGGTCGGCGTGGACGGAGAAGACCACGCGGGCGCTCTGCCCGGGCCCGAGGGCGGTCTTGGCGAAGCCGACGAGCATCTTCAGCGGCCGCACCACCTGGGCGACGGGGTCGCTCAGGTACAGCTGGACGACCTCCTGCCCGGCGCGGTCGGAGGTGTTGGTCACGGTGACCGCGGCCTCCACGGTGCCGTCGGTGCCGATCTCCGCCGCGGACAGCTCGAGCGCCTCGTAGGCGAAGCTCGAGTAGCCGAGGCCGTGGCCGAAGGGGTACAGCGGCCGGGGGTCGAGGTTGGAGACGCCCTCCGAGTACCCGCCCAGGGCGGGGGTCAGGTAGGTCCCGGGCTGTCCGCCCACGTGGCGGGGGATCCCCACGGGCAGCCGCCCGGAGGGGTTCACCCGTCCGGAGAGCACCCCGGCGACGGCGTGCCCGCCCTCCTCGCCGGGCATGAAGGCCTGGACGACGGCCGCGCAGCGGTCGTCGAACGCGCCGAGGCTGTAGGGGCGGCCGGTGACGAGCACGAGGACCACGGGGGTGCCCGTGGCCAGCACCGCCTCGACGAGGTCGGCCTGCCGGCCGGGCAGGCTCAGGTCCACGACGTCGCAGCCCTCCCCGGAGGTGCCCGTGCCGAAGAGCCCGGCGAGGTCGCCCACGGTCACGATCGCGAGCTCGGCCTCCTCGGCGGCGGCCACGGCCTCGGCGATGCCGCTGGTGTCGGGGTCGGTGAAGTCGACGCCGCGGGCGTGGTGGAAGGCGGTCCCCCCGCCCGCGAACTCCTCGGCGAGGGCGTCGACGATCGAGGTGATCTCGATCCCGGTGCCGGACTCGCCGAACCGGGACAGGACGTGGTTGGTGAAGCTGTAGCAGCCGAGGAACGAACGGGGCTGGCCGGCGCTGGGCCCGATGACCGCGACCTTCCGGGCGGCGTCGCGCGCCAGGGGCAGGACGCCCTCGTTCTTCAGCAGGACGATCGACTCCTCGGCCATGCGGCGGGCGAGCTGCCGGTTGCCCGGGGAGTCGAGGTCCACGGTCCCGCCCGCGGTGCCGGGGTCGAAGCCCTCGTCCAGCAGGCCCAGCTCGACCTTCTGCGTCAGCACCCGCCGCACCGCGCGGTCGAGCAGCGACTCGTCGAGCGCGCCGTCCCGCACGGCCCCGGCGAGGTCCGCGAAGCAGCCGGTCTCGGGCAGCTCGACGTCCATCCCGGCCGAGAGCGACCGGACGCCGGCGTCGCGCGGGTCCGCGGCGACGTGGTGCATGGACTCGAGGAAGCTCACGGCCCAGTAGTCGGACACGACCGTGCCCTCGAAGCCCCACGTCTCCCGCAGGAGGGTGGTGAGCAGCTCGGGGTCGGCGGCGGGCGGGACGCCGTCGACGTCCGCGTAGGAGTTCATCACCGCGCCGGCCTCCCCGAGCCTGACGGCCATCTCGAAGGGCACGAGGACGACGTCCCGGAACTCCCGCGGCCCGATCGAGACGGGGGCGTGGTTGCGCCCGGCGCGGGAGGTGGAGTACCCGGCGAAGTGCTTGAGGGTGGCGACGACGCCGGCCTCCTGCAGCCCCCGGACGTACTCGGTGGTCAGGGTGCCCACGAGGTAGGGGTCCTCGCCGACGGTCTCCTCGACACGGCCCCAGCGGTAGTCGCGCACGACGTCGAGCACGGGGGACAGGCCGAGGTGGACGCCCACGCCGTTCATGTCGGTGCCGATGCGCCGGGCCATGGTGCGGACCAGGTCCGGGTCGAAGGCGGCCCCCCAGGCGATCGCGGCCGGGTAGCAGGTGGCCCCGAGGGTGGTGAAGCCGGTGAGGCACTCCTCGTGGGCGATGGCCGGGATCCCGAGCCGGGAGGTCTCCACGACCTGCCGCTGCAGGGTGCGCAGGTGCTCCACCCCGTCCGCCGCGGAGATCGGCGCGCTGCCGAAGGCCCGGGTGATGTGCCCGAGGCCGTGCGCGATCGCGGCGTCGAAGGTCGAGCGGTCGTCGGCGAAGGCGGACTCCATGGGGGCCGCGCCGCCCGTGGCCTCCTCCGGGTCGGGGCGCAGCCAGTAGCTGCCGAGCTGGCCGGCCTTCTCCTCGAGGCTCAGCTCCTGGAGCAGGGCGTCGACGCGCTCGGCGACGGGGCGGGCAGGGTCGTTCCACGGTGCGGTCATGAGGGTGTTCTTTCTGCTCGGTGGGCGGGTCACTTGCCGAAGCCGGCGGTGAGCCCGGCGACGAGGTGCCGGCGCCCGAAGATGTAGAGGACGAGGATCGGCATCGCCGAGAGGACGACGGCGGCGAGGACGGCCGGGATGTCGGCCTGGAACTCCCCCTGGTAGGTCCACAGGGACAGGGGCAGCGTGCGCACCTCGGAGCTCTGGGTGAGGATCAGCGGGAACAGGAAGTTGTTCCAGCTGTTCAGGGCGTTGTAGACGCCCACGGTGGTGATGGCGGGAACGCTCAGCGGGAGGACGAGCCTGAGGAAGACCTTCCAGTCGCCCGCGCCGTCGAGGTTCATGGACTCGTAGAGCTCGTTGGGGATGTCCCGCATGAAGTTCGTCAGGATCAGGACCGTGATCGGGATCCCCGAGGCGATGCCCGGCAGGACCAGGGCCGCCAGGGTGTCGTAGAGGCCCAGCTGCACGATGATCAGGTAGATCGGGATGATCGTCGCCTGGATGGGGATCGCGATGCCCAGCAGGAACAGCCGGTTCGAGAACACGGCCAGCCCGGTCCTGCTGCGCACGATGACGTAGGACGCGAGCAGGGACAGGAACACGATCCCGGCCACCGTGAACACGACCACCACCACGCTGTTCAGGAAGTACTGGGCGAACTGGTTCTCCAGGACCGTGACGTACGGCGCCGGCGTGGGGGAGGAGGGGACCAGCGGGTTCGTGGAGTAGTAGTCCTCGCGGGGCTTCAGGCTCGTGATGGCCATGTAGTAGATCGGCAGGATGATCGCCGCCAGCCACAGCCACCCGCCGACGGCCGCCGGGATGTTCGGGGCGCCCCGGCGGCGCGAGCGGGAGCGGCGGGCGCCCGCGGGAGGGGTGTCCGTGCGGGCGGCGCTCTCGGGACGTGTGCTCTCGGGACGGGTGTCCGCGGGACGTGTGCTCATGGGATCACGCACCTTCCGCCTGGCTCTCCATCTTGTCGGCCCCGGTGAGCCGTTGCAGGCCGAGGGCGAGCGTGAGCCCCACGGCGACGAGGATGACCGCCAGGACACTGGCCTCGCCCATCTGGTTGCTGCGGAATCCGGTCAGGTACATGTCGAGGGGCAGGATCCGCGTCGCGGTGCCGGGCCCGCCCCCGGTGAGGGCGAAGACGAGGTCGAAGTAGGTCAGGGAGCCGACCAGCATCAGCGTGGAGGACGTCACGATCGTGTACTTGAGCTGCGGCAGCGTGATCGCGAAGAACTTCCGCACCGTCCCCGCGCCGTCGATCGTGGCGGCCTCGTACATGCTCTGCGGGATCTGCCGGACCCCCGCCTGGTAGAGCAGCGAGTGGAAGGGGATGAAGGACCAGGAGATGACGAAGACGACGACGTAGAACGCCAGGTCCGGGTCGCCCAGCCAGTCCTGGCTGAGCAGGGCCGTGTCGAACGCCCGCGAGAGCCCGAAGTTCGGGTCGAGCAGCGCCCGGAAGGCGATGCCGATCGCCGCGGCGGAGAAGAGCATGGGCAGGAAGTACAGGACGGAGAGGAACTCCCGGTACCGCTGGCGGCCGGCCATGAACACGCCGAGCAGCAGGCTCAGCGGGAACTGCACGGCGTAGCTCAGCAGCGTCAGCTTGACGGTCAGCCACATGGCCTGCAGGGACACCGGGTCGTCGAGCACCGACGCCCAGTTGTCCCCGCCCGTCCACTGCGGCGTGCCCAGCCCGTCCCACTGCATGAAGGACAGGACCAGGACGCCGAGCAGCGGGCCGATCGCGAAGATGCCGAAGAAGACCAGGGCGGGGGCCAGCATCCAGTTGCTGGGGCCGGCTCCCGCCCGGCGCGTCCGCCTCGACGGCGTCCGCTTCAGCATCACAGCGTGCCGTTCATCGCGGTCTGGAACTCCTCGGGGGTCATCTCGCCGGCGAAGACCTGGCTGAGGTTGGTCAGCAGGGCCTGTCCCTGGTCGGCCGGGAGCGCCTGGTCCCAGGAGAGCTGGAAGTTGGGCGCGTCCTGGACCATCGAGTAGGCGAAGTCGAGGTACTCCGGGTGCTCGGTGTCGGCGATCTGGTCCTCCACGCCGTCCACGGCGGGGATCAGCCCGGCGTCGAAGAGCGTGTCGACCGCGGTGTCGTCGAGGTTCATGTCGTTGAGGTACTCGAGGGCCGTGGCCTGCTCCTCCTCGCTCGCGTCCGCGGAGACGGCCCAGAAGTTCGCCGGGTTGCCCACGATGTTCTGCGGGTCGCCTTCTCCGCCCTCGATCTCGGGGAACGTGGTGTAGCCCAGGTTCCCCTCGGCGGTCCACTCGGGGGCGTCGGTGAGGAAGCTGGAGTAGACCCAGCTGCCGTGCAGCATCATGGCCGCCTGGTCGGTGTGCACGAGGGCCACGTCGGCGCCCGCGTCGGCCACCACCGACCCGTAGTTGTCGCCGAAGCCGCCGGCGTCGACGAGCTCCTGGATCTTCTCCAGGGCCTCCGTGATCGCGGGGTCGGACCAGGCGTCCTCCTCGCCGTCCACGACGGCCTGGAAGACCTCGGGGCCGCCGATCCGGTCGGTGAGGTACTGGATCCACATCAGGTACGGCCACTGGCTGGAGCCGGCCACGGAGATCGGCGTGACGCCCTCGGCCTGGAAGGCCTCCACGGCGTCCAGCATCTCCTCCCACGTGGTGGGGACCTCGACCCCGGCCTCCTCGAAGAGCTTGGTGTTGTAGTACATGATGACGGGCTGGGTGTTGTTGTTCGGGACGGCGTAGAGCTTCCCGTCCACCTTGCCGGTCTCCAGCACGGAGTCGAGGGCCCGCTCCTCCATGTCGGGGATCTCCCCGGTCAGCTCCACCACGTTGCCGTTCTCGACGTAGCTCTCCAGGTTGTCGCCGCCCCAGTTGTAGACCAGGGTCGGAGCGTTGCCCGAGCCCACGGCCGTGCGGATCTTCTCCTTGAAGGCGTCGTTCGCGAAGTACTCCGCGGAGATGGGGGCCTCGGCGTTGTTCTCGTTCCAGGCGTCGAAGGAGGTGCGGAACATCTCCTCGGCGCCGCCGGTGAGGGTCCAGGCGGTGGCGCCGGCGTCCCCGCCGGCCTGGGCGCCGCCCCCGCCGCACCCGGACAGGGTGAGCGCCGCGGCGCCCACGAGCGCGATGCGGGACAGCGAGCGGGGGGAGAAGGGGGCCCGGTGCGCGGCGGCGGACGCGGGACGGGGGCTGCGGTGGGTGGTCATGGCGATCTCCTCATCGGTGAGCGATATCTTGCGCCAACGAAACTTTTCGTATAGCGTTTCGCTGCGAGAAGACTAAGTGGCCTGCCTCACACCGTCAACCCCCTGGTGTGACCGGGGCCACTGTGTTCGGTACGGCGAAACGTTTCGCCGTACCCCGATGAACCGCCCGCGTCCGAGGAGACCGTTCCGATGCAGAAACCCACGCTGAGCCAGGTCGCCGCCGAGGCCGGCGTCTCCAAGGGCACGGCTTCCAAGGTTCTCAACGGCCGCCCCGACGTGGGGGAGGACACGCGCGAGCGGGTCCGGGCCGCGGCCGCGGCCCTCGGCTACGCGGGATCGGCCGCCCGCCGGTCCCGGACGGCCATCGTGCTCGTCTTCGACACCCTGGAGAGCAACTACTCGCTCCAGGTGATGGCCGGTGCCGTGGACGCCTGCGGCCGGGCCGGGACCGACCTGCTGCTGAGCACGCTCCCGAGCCTGGAGCAGGGCGACGTCCCGCCGTTCTCCGAGGAGTGGTTCGCCCGCTGCGGCCGTCAGGGCGAGACCGCCGTCATCGCGGTCACCACGCCGCTGACCGCGGTGCAGGTGGCCGCCGCGGCGCACGCGCAGATCCCGCTCGTGGCCATCGACCCCGTGAACAGCCTGCCTTCCACGGTGCCGAGCATCGGCTCCACCAACTGGGCCGGCGGGTACGAGGCCACCACGCACCTCGTGGAGCTCGGGCACCGCCGGATCGGCCACCTCAGCGGTGCCGGGCAGTCGATCCCGGCGCGCGAGCGCCTGGCCGGCTACCGCAGCGCCCTCGAGAGCGCGGGGCTCCCCCACGACCCCGAGCTCGTCACCGGCGGCGGGTTCAGCTACGAGGCCGGCTTCGCCGGGGCCCAGGAGCTGCTCGAGCTCGAGCACCCGCCCACGGCGCTGTTCGCGGCCTCCGACGAAGCGGCGCTCGGCGCCTTCGAGGCCGCACGCCAGGCCTCCCTCCGGGTGCCCGAGGACCTCAGCGTGGTCGGCTTCGACGACACGCTGATCGCCCGCTGGGCATCACCGAAGCTCACGACGGTGCGCCAGCCCCTGCACGCCATGGGGGAGATGGCCGTCGAGCGCGCGGTCGCGCTGCTGGCCGGCGGGTCGCGCCGGACCCACCCGCTCCAGCTGCAGACCTCGCTCGTCGAGCGCTCCTCCACGGCGCCGCCCCGCGGCGGCGCGGCGGGGGTCGTCACTCCCGGATGAAGCGGTCCCGGCCGGCCTGCCAGCCGAAGACCGCCGCGAGGGTGCCGACCACCGCGAACATGGCGCCCGCCGCGGCGAAGCCCCCGGTCCAGTGCAGCAGCTGGCCCACCAGGAAGGTCCCCGAGGAGCCCAGGCCGTAGCCCACGCCCTGCATCATGCCCGAGAGCCGGACCGCCATGTCGCTGCTGCGGGTGCGCAGGGCGATCATCGTCAGGGCCACGGCGGTGAGGCTGCCCTGGCCCAGCCCGAGCAGCCCGGTCCAGACCCAGATCAGCTGGACCGGGCCGAAGACGGAGAGCACGAAGCCACCACCGGCCATCAGGGCCACCACGGCGTTGAGGACCCGCTGGTCGGCCAGCCGTGCGGCCAGGACGGGGGCGACGAGCGAGCCCGTCATCTGGAGCAGGATGGACACGGCCACGATCAGCCCGGCGGCGGCGCCGTCGATCCCCCGGTCCCGGAGGATGGGGGCGAGCCAGGCGAAGACGCTGAAGGACATCATCGCCTGGAAGACCATGAACAGGGTGAGCTGCCAGGCCACCGGCGAGCGCCACGGGCTGTGCCCGCCGGTGCGGGGCGCCGGGGGAGCGGGGACCCGGTGGCGGACCGCCACCGGGACGAGCAGGAGCAGCACCACGGCCGCGGGCGCCGCCCACACCGCCAGCGACCCCCGCCAGGAGTCCGTCGCCTGGTACACGGGATAGGTCAGGCCCGCGCCGAGAGCCGCGGAGGCGCAGATCGCGGTGGTGTAGAGCCCGCTCATCAGCCCGATGCGGTGGGCGAAGTCCCGCTTCACGACCGACGGCAGCAGCACGTTGCCCAGGGCGATGGCGGCCCCGCACGCGACCGTCCCCGCGAGCAGCAGCGGCAGGGCGCTCGCGCCCGGCAGGGGCAGTCCCCGGGTGAGCAGGCCCAGGGTCAGGACCAGCATGGCGCCCAGCAGCACGTTCTCCGGGCCGAACCGCCGGGCCAGGCGCGGTGCGAACGGGGCGAAGACGCCGAGCAGCGTCACGGGGGCGGTGGTCAGCACGGTGACCGCCCATCCGGGGAGCTCCGCGGCGGCGGTGATCTCCGGAAGGATCGCGGAGAAGCTCGAGAACACGGTGCGCAGGTTCAGGCCCACCAGGACCACGCACACCGCGAGGTAGACCAGCGCCCTGCGGGACGTCGGGGCCGTCGTCGGGTCGGCGGGCGGGCTCGGCACGGTGTGGTCTCCTGGGGGCTCGGGGCGCAGGCCGGTCCCGTGCGGGACGGCCCGGACCCCGTCCACGGTACTGCGGGCGGGGCCCGGCCCCGCGCGCCGCCGCCGTCGCGCCCGGTGTGCTCCGGGCGCCGGCGCGGTCAGTGCAGGAGCAGACCGGCCAGGAGGACGGCCGGGAAGGACAGGAACGAGCTGAGGAGGATGATGTCGCGGGCGGCGTTGGCCGGCATCCGGAACTGGGACGAGAACAGGAACACGTTCTGGGCCGTGGGCAGGGCCGCCATGACGACGACGCCCAGCAGCTCGGTCCCGCCCAGGCCGAAGCCGAACCGGCCGATCGCCCACGCCAGCACGGGCATCGCGACCACCTTGACCAGCGTCCCGCCGACCACGTCCGGGACGAGCGCGCGGTGCCGGAACGGGCGCTGCCCGTGCAGGCTCATGCCGAAGAGCAGGAGCAGCAGCGGGATGGAGGCCTGCCCGAGCATCTCGAGGGGGATCCAGAGCACCTCGGGCACCTCCAGGCCCGTGGCCGAGAGCACCACCCCGCCGGCGGTGCCGACCGTGACGGGATTCGCCACCGACCGCACGATCGTGCGCGCGGTCGAGGTGCCTCCCCGCCCGGGGACCGCCGGGCGGGTCGCCGTCGCGGCGCCCGGCCCGGCCCGGAGCGAGGGGCGGGTGACCCAGGAGAGCAGGAGCAGGTAGAGCGGGGCGATCACCAGCAGCTGGGCCAGCAGGACGGAGACCACGGGCGCGGCGCTGCCCACCGCGTAGAGGGCGATGGGCAGCCCGATGTTCCCGGCGTTCACGTAGGAGGAGGCCATGGCGCCGACCGCCGTGCGCGCCGCCCCTCGGCGCAGCACCAGGCCGCTGTACAGGGCGAAGATCGCCCCCGCCGCCGCGGCGGTGGCGAGGGCGATCGGGGTGTAGACCCCGAGCACGGCACCGAGGTCGGTGCCCGCGACGAGCACCAGCATCAGCGCCGGGTTGGTGAGGTGGTAGACGACGGGGGTGAGGCCCGCGCGCATGGCGCGGGCCTCACCGGGCAGCAGCGCCGCCGTGGCGAACCCGGCGGCCGCGAGCACCGCGACCACGCCGAAGCCCAGCAGCACCCCCGTCATCCGGTCGCGGTCCTCCGGCTCAGCGGACCAGGCAGGGGCGCTTGGGGTCGAAGCTCCAGCCCTCGATCAGGAACTGCATGGCCGCGGCGTCGTCGCGGGCGCCCAGGCCGTGCTCGAGGTAGAGCTCGTGGGCCTCCGCCAGGCGGTCGCGATCGAGCTCCACGCCCAGCCCGGGGGCGGCCGGGACCTCGATCTCGCCGTTGCGGATGCGCAGCGGGTCCCGGGTGAGCCCCTGGCCGTCCTGCCAGATCCAGTGGGTGTCCAGGGCGGTGATCTCGCCGGGGGCCGCCGCGCCCACGTGGGTGAACATGGCCAGCGAGATGTCGAAGTGGTTGTTCGAGTGGGAGCCCCACGTCAGGCCGAACTCGTGGCACAGCTGCGCCACGCGCACGGACCCCGCCATGGTCCAGAAGTGCGGGTCCGCGAGGGGGATGTCCACGGCGCCGGCGCGCACCGCGTGGGACATCTCCCGCCAGTCGGTGGCGATCATGTTCGTGGCCGTCCGCAGGCCCGTGGCCCGCCGGAACTCCGCCATGACCTCCCGGCCCGAGAACCGGCCTTCCGCGCCGCACGGGTCCTCCGCGTACGCGACGACGCCCTGCATCCGGCGGCCCAGCCGGACCGCCTCCTCGAGCAGCCAGCCGCCGTTGGGATCGAGCGTCACCCGGGCCTCGGGGAAGCGCTCCTTGATCGCCGTGACGGCGTCGACCTCCACGTCCCCGGACTGGACCCCGCCCTTGAGCTTGAAGTCCTTGAAGCCGTAGCGCTCGCGGGACGCCTCGGCCAGGCGGACCACGGCCTCGGGCGTCATCGCCTCCTCCCGGCGCACCTGCTCCCACGCGTCCGCGCCGTGCGGTTCGCGCAGGTAGGGCAGGTCGGTGCTGCCCGGGTCGCCCACGAAGAACAGATAGCCCAGCATGGGCACCGATCCGCGCTGCTGGCCCTCGCCGAGCAGCTCCGCCACGGGCACGCCCAGGAACTGTCCGTGCAGGTCCAGCAAGGCGGACTCGATGCCGGTCACGGCGTGCACCGCGGTGCGCAGGTCGAAGGTCTGCAGTCCGCGCCCGCCGGCGTCCCGGTCCGCGAAGGCCGCGGCGATCCGGCGCAGCACGGTGCGGAACATCGCCACCGGCTGCCCCTCGAGCAGCGCGGCCGCGTCCTCGATGGTGGTGCGGATCTTCTCCCCGCCCGGCACCTCGCCCAGGCCGGTCCGCCCGTCGGAGTCCGTCACGACCACCACGTTGCGGGTGAAGAACGGCCCGTGGGCGCCGGAGAGGTTGAGCAGCATGGAGTCGTGACCGGCGACGGGCACGACCTCGAGCCGCGCGACGGTGGGCTGGGTGCTCACGCGCGGTCCTCCCCGGAGTCCTCGGCCAGCTGGATGCGGCCGTCGACCCGGCGGTTGAGGTGCCACGGGTTGTCGTCCTGCACCGGGGCGGGCAGCAGGGCGCTCGGGATGTTCTGGTAGGCCACGGGGCGCAGGAACCGCTCGATCGCCAGGGTGCCCACCGAGGTGGTCCGGGAGTCGGAGGTCGCCGGGAACGGGCCGCCGTGGACCATGGCCTCGCCCACGTCCACTCCGGTGGGCCAGCCGTTGGCCAGGATCCGGCCCACCTTGCGCTCCAGCACCGGCAGCAGCGGGGCCGCCGTGGGGAAGTCCTCCTCCGAGAGGAACAGGCTCGCGGTGAGCTGGCCCTCCATGCGGCGGGCCGCGGCCACCAGCTCCTCGGCGGACCCGTAGCGGATCGCCAGGGAGGACGCGCCGAAGATCTCCTCCTGCAGCACGGGGTTGGACAGGAACGCGGGGACCTGCGTGCCGAAGACCACGGGGGCCGGGGCGTTCTCGGTGGGGCCCTCCTTGCCGCGGGCCACGACCTCGACCCCGTCCTGGCCGCCCAGGGCGTCGATGCCCTCCCGGCACGACCGGGCGATGCCCGGGGTGAGCATGGTCGCGCCCTCGGCGTCGGCCAGCACGCGGCCGACGGCGGACAGGAACGCGTCGCCGGCCTCGCCCGCGGGCACGAACAGCAGGCCCGGGTTGGTGCACAGCTGCCCGGAGGAGCCCGTCAGGGACGTGACGTAGGCGCGGGCGAACTCCTCGGCGTCACCGCGCAGGGCGGAGTCGAAGACGAAGACGGGGTTGATGGAGCTCATCTCCGCGTAGACGGGGATCGGCTCCGGGCGGGCCGCGGCCGTGGCCATGAGCGCGGTGCCCGCACCGCGGGAGCCGGTGAAGCCCACGGCCTTGACGGCCGGGTCCTTGGCCAGGGCCTGGCCGATGCTCGCGCCCGGGCCGTAGACCAGGGAGAACACTCCGGGGTGCAGGCCGGACGCGGCCACCGCGTCCGTGACGGCGTGGCCGACGAGCTCCCCGGTGCCGGGGTGGGCGTTGTGGGCCTTGAAGACCACGGGGCAGCCGGCGGCCAGGGCCGACGCGGTGTCGCCGCCGGCGGTGGAGAAGGCGAAGGGGAAGTTGCTGGCGCCGAAGACGGCGACCGGGCCGAGGGGGAGCTTGCGCTGGCGCAGGTCCGGGCGGGGCAGCGGGGTGCGCTCCGGCAGGGGCGGCTCGAGGCGCACGCCGCGGTGGTCGCCCTGGCGCACGACGCGCGCGAACAGCCGCAGCTGCCCGGTGGTGCGCGCCAGCTCGCCCTGCAGCCGGGGCTTCGGCAGCCCGGTCTCCGTGGAGGCCCGGTCGACGAGCTCGGTGCCGACGGCCTCGATGTTGGCGGCGATCTGCTCGAGGAAGCCCGCGTGGGTCTCGGGGTCGAGGTCCCTGAAGGACTCGAAGGCCTCCTCCGCGGCCGCGGTGGCCTCGGCGAGCTGGGACTCGTCGATCAGGGTGTAGGCGGGGTCGAGCTCGGCGTTGGTCGCGGGGTCGATGCCGCGGGTGGTGCCGGCGTTGCCGGGGGTCTCCCGGCCGGCGATGATCGAGTGGCCGGTGAGGGCGGTGGTCTGGGTGCTCACGGACATGGGTTTCCTTCGCTGTCTGTGGATGCGGTCTCTGCTGGGTGGGTGGTGCGTCAGGCCCGCTGCAGGGCGTCCGCCGGGGTGCCGGTGGGGAGGGCGTCGATGAGGGCCTTGAGGTCGGCGAGGTCGTGGTCGGTGAGGTCCTGGAGCGGGGGGCGCACGCCGCCGGCGTCGCGGCCCACGGCCCGCAGCCCGGCCTTGACGATGGAGACGCCGTAGCCCTTCGCCCGGTCGCGGATCTCGATGTAGGGCAGGACGAACCGGTTGAGCTTGTCGGTGACCGCCGCCCGGTCCTGGGCCCGGACGTCGCGGTAGAACTCCAGGGCGAACTCGGGGACGAAGTTGTACATGGCCGAGGAGTAGGTGCTCATGCCCAGCTGGAGCAGGGGCAGGGCGAAGGTCTCCGCGGTGGGCAGCCCGCCGAGGTAGAACAGGCGGTCCCCGTTGG
Organism: Kocuria kalidii; assembly: GCF_044462225.1. NCBI lineage: Bacteria > Bacillati > Actinomycetota > Actinomycetes > Micrococcales > Micrococcaceae > Kocuria > Kocuria kalidii. The sequence goes on from NZ_JBISWJ010000012.1 coordinate 12,537, forward strand.
CGGCGTAGACCTTCGTGAGGTGCTCGATGTCGCCGATGCCGTCCTTGAACCCGATGAAGTTCTCGTGGCGCTCGGCGAGGCGGGCGATCGTCTGGGCGGAGTAGACGGCGTTGGCCCGGTTGTAGGCGATCACCCCGAGGTCGGTGGCCGCGCAGACCGCCGAGGCGTGGGCGAGCAGTCCCTCCTGGTCGCACTCGGTGAGGTAGGGGGGCAGCAGCAGCAGGCCTTCCGCGCCGGCGGCGGCCGCGTCGTGGGCGTTGCGCACGGCCTGGGCGGTGTTGCCGGCCGCCGGGGCGAGCACGGGGACGGTGTCCCCGACCTCCTCGACCGCGGCCCGCACCACGGAGGCGGTCTCCTCCGGGGTGAGGGAGAAGCCCTCCCCGGTGCCGCCGGCGGCGAAGAGCCCGGCCACCGGGAAGGAGGCCTGCCAGGCCAGGTGCTGCCGGTAGGCGGTCTCGTCGAAGAGCAGGTCGGCGTCGAACGCGGTGACGGGGAAGGACAGCAGGCCGTCCTTGAGCTTGTCCGCCAGTTCCTGGGGAGTGTG
>NZ_JBISWJ010000013.1:0-31571 GCF_044462225.1 Kocuria kalidii
AAGGAGTTTCGAGTTGTCGACCAATGTTGTCTCGGAGAGTCTGATCTCCACCCTGCCCGGCTCCACCTACGTGGACGAGAACGTGTTCCGCGCCGAACAGGAACGCATCTTCGAGCAGATGTGGTTCTGCGCCGTGCGCGCAGCCGACCTCGACAAGCCCGGGGCCTACCGCACCGTGCAGATCGGCCGGGAATCCGTCATCATCACCCGCAACCGCAAGCACGGCATCCGCGCCTTCTACAACATCTGCCGCCACCGCGGCGTGAAACTGTGCATGGAGGAGACCGGCGAAGCCGGCCGCTCCTTCCAGTGCCCCTACCACGCCTGGACCTACGACTTCGACGGCAAGCTCATCGCCGCCCCCAACCTCACCAAGATGCCCGACATCGACCGCCAGGAATACGGCCTCGTCACCATCCCGGTGCGCGAGTACCTCGGCTACGTCTGGGTCTGCCTCGCCGACGACCCCCCCTCCTTCGAGGACGACGTCATGGGCGACATCCAGGACCGCCTCGGCGACACCCAGGCCATCGAGGGCTACGACATCGCCAACCTCTCCCTGGGCCGGCGCATCACCTACGACGTGAAGGCCAACTGGAAGCTCATCATCGAGAACTTCATGGAGTGCTACCACTGCGCCACCATCCACCCCGAACTCACCGAGGTCCTCCCCGAGTTCGCCGACGGCCTCGCCGCCCAGTACTTCGTCGGCCACGGCGCCGAGTTCGGCGACGACGTCCTGGGCTTCACCGTCGACGGCTCCGAAGGCCTGGACAAGCTCCCCGGCGTCGACGACGACCACGACCGCCGCTACTACGCCATCACCGTGCGCCCCACCGTGTTCGTCAACCTCGTCCCCGACCACGTCATCATCCACCGCATGTTCCCCATGGCCGCCGACCACACCATCGTGGAGTGCGACTGGCTCTACCTGCCCTCCGTGGTCGACTCCGGCAAGGACGTCTCCGCCTCCGTGGAACTCTTCCACCGCGTCAACCAACAGGACTTCGACGCCTGCGAACGCTGCCAACCCGCCATGAACTCCAAGATCTACGCCACCGGCGGCGTCCTCGTCCCCTCCGAACACCACATCGGCGCCTTCCACGACTGGATCACCGACACAATCGGCGACACCGTCCCCGCACAGTCCAGTCCCGCGAGCCAGGAGAAGGTCCAATGAGCGTCGACGACTCCCGCGTCGATCCGACGCCTGCCGACGGGGACGAGGCTCGGTCCGCGACGCCGCCCGTCGACGACACGACCATGCTGCACGAGGCGGAGGCCGAGGAGGCCGCGATCCTCGACGAGCTGAAGGTCGGTGTCGTCGAGCGGCGCAAGTCCTTCCGCACCGGCCTGGAGGGCCTCGACCGGACCATCTTCGTGGTCACCGGCGCGCTCGTGGTGGCCTTCGTGCTCTGGGGGTTCCTCGACACCGAGGGCCTGTCCACCGCCTCGACGGCGGCGCTGGGCTGGGTGCTGGAGAGCACGGGGTGGCTCTTCGTGCTCCTGGCCTCGCTGTTCGTGGTCTTCGTCCTCTGGCTGGCCGTCGGCCGGTTCGGCAACATCCCGCTGGGCCAGGACGGTGAGCGCCCGGAGTTCCGGACGGTCTCGTGGATCTCGATGATGTTCGCGTGCGGCATGGGCATCGGCCTGATGTTCTACGGCGTCGCCGAGCCGCTCTACCACTACATCGCCCCGCCGCCGGCCACGGCCGACGCGCAGACGGCCGAGGCCATCGAGGCGGCGATGGCCACGTCCCTGTTTCACTGGACGCTGCACCCGTGGGCGATGTACGCGGTGGTGGGCATCGCCATCGCCTACGGCACCTTCCGTCTGGGCCGCAAGAACCTGCTCTCCGAGGCGTTCGTCTCGATCTTCGGGCGCAAGGCCGTGGACGGCGTGGGCGGGAAGATCATCAACATGCTCGCCATCTTCGCGACCGTGTTCGGCACCGCCGCGTCGCTCGGCCTGGGTGCCCTGCAGATCGGCAGCGGTCTGCAGTTCAACGGCGTCGTCGCCGAGGTGACCACCCCGATGCTGGTGGCCGTCATCGCGGTGCTGACGTTCTGCTTCGTGGCCTCGGCCGTCTCCGGCATCGCCCGCGGCATCCAGTTCCTCTCGAACACCAACATGGTGCTGGCCCTCATCATGGCGGTCATCATCTTCGTGGTGGGCCCCAGCGTCTTCATCCTCAACCTCATCCCCTCCTCGATCGGCTCCTACGCGCAGATGCTGCCGGAGATGTCCGCCCGCACGGAGGCTCTGGGCGACGACGAGAGCATGCGCGAGTGGCTCTCCGGGTGGACCATCTTCTACTGGGCCTGGTGGGTCTCCTGGACCCCCTTCGTGGGCATGTTCGTCGCCCGGATCAGCCGGGGCCGGACCATCCGCCAGTTCGTGGTGGGAGTCCTCGTGGTGCCGTCGCTGGTGTCCCTGCTGTGGTTCGCCGTCTTCGGCGGCACGGCCATCGACATCCAGCGCCGGGCCGACGCCACGCCGGACCCGGAGGACGGGATCGCCACCGTCGTGGACGGGGCCCCGACCATCTCCTTCGACAGCGCCATCTACGACATGTTCACCGGCCTGGACCTGCCGCAGGCCGTCACCGTCGGCCTCGCCGTGCTGGCCATGGTGCTCACCGGGATCTTCTTCGTCACGGGTGCCGACTCGGCGTCCATCGTGACCGGCTCGCTCAGCTCCCGCGGCAGCCTGGAGCCATCCCGCCCCGTCGTCATCTTCTGGGGTGTGCTCATGGGCAGCGTCGCCGCGGTGATGCTCCTGGCCGGCGGCGACGATCCAGCCGCCGCCCTGGGCGGTCTGCAACGGATGACGATCGTCTCCGCCCTGCCGTTCATCCTGGTGATGTTCCTCCTGTGCTTCGCGCTGGCCCGCGACCTCCGCCAGGATCCGATGTGGCTGCGCAAGCGCCTGTCCGACTCCGTGATGAACCGCGCGGTGCGCAACGCCGTCGACGAGTACGGGCACCAGAAGTTCACCCTGGTCACCCGGGAGAGCACGGATCCGAACACGGCCGAGTTCCAGGCCGTGGACGCCACGGCCGCCGGTCAGCCGATCTACGCCCAGGAGAACGGACAGATCCGGAAGAAGGGGGCGACACGCCCGTGACGGGCGGTGCGGGNGGGCACACCCGGTCCCGCACGCACCACGGATCCGGGAGCGGACGGCCCCGCAGGGACGGCCGCTCCCGGGTGGAGCAGACAGAGCGGCCGGAAGTGCGACATTGACGAATGACTACCATGGGGACATGTCCCCACAAGCCCCCAGACCATTGCTCACCTCTGACTCCGCAACGGAGCAGGCCACCACCTCCGACGGCGTGACCCCCGGCGGGGTCCAGTCCGTGGACCGGGCGATCACGGTGCTCGAGGTGCTCGCGCGGACCGGCGGTTCGACGGTGACCGAGGTGTCCGCGGAGCTGGGAGTGCACAAGTCCACCGCGTCGCGGCTGCTCGGCGCCCTGGAGCTCCGGGGCCTGGTGCACCACCCGAGCGACGGCAGCAGGTACCAGCTCGGTTTCGGCATCCTGCGGCTGGCGCACGCGATCCCCGGCCGGCTGAGCGTGGTGGCCGAGGCGCGCGACGAGGTCCGCGGTCTGGCGAGGACCCACTCCGAGACGGTCAACCTGGCGGTCCTCCGGGAGGGCCACGCCGTCAACGTGGACCAGGAGATGGGACCCTCCTCGGTCGCGACCCACGACTGGATCGGCAGCCTGACCCCCCTGCACGCCACGGCCAGTGGAAAGGTGCTGCTGGCCGGGCTGCCGTCCGACGAGCGCGCCCAGATCGTCCGCACCCAGGGTCTGCCCGCCCTCACGGCGCGGACCATCACCTCGAAGAAGCGCCTGGAGCGTGAGCTGATCGATGTGGCCGCCCAGGGCTACGCCACCGTGTGCGAGGAGTTCGAGATCGGGCTGAACTCCGTCGCCGTGCCCGTGCGGGACCACCTGGGCAGCGTCATCGCCTCGATCAGCGTCTCGGGGCCGGCGTTCCGGTTCACGGAGAAGAACATGTGCGAACTCGTCGACGACCTCCAGGAGGCATGCCTCCGGGTGAGCAGGCGCATGGGGTACGTGCCTCAGGACGTCCCGTAGCAGGAGGTTCCGCGCCGCAACGGAGTCCCACCGGCCCGGCCGGCCCTCCGCGGCGGCGTCGGTGCCATGGTGGGTCCGTCGTGGCCCTCTGGGGCACGTCACGAGCACGTCATCGGCACGGACCCCGGACCGCGACATGTTCGTGCATGTCCGGCGGACCGTGGCGGCGCCTCGTGCCCTCTTCCTAGGGTGAGGACAAGCGCCCACGGCCACGGCCCTCGGCAGCCCGGTCGCACGGGGTCCCGGCGGACGCAGCGGGACGGTGGCGCCTCACGGAACCCGAGGAGGAGCGATCGACATGGTGCGGACGTCGGGGGCGGCCCCACGACTGGCCGAGATGCTGGGGATCGTGCTGGGCACGGACCGGATACCGGTCCGGCTGCGCGCCTGGGACGGTTCGGAGGCCGGCCCGCACGGTGCACCGGTGGTCGAGATCAGGTCCCGCCGGGCCCTGCGCAGGATCCTCTGGTCGCCCGGACAGCTCGGCCTGAGCCGCGCCTACGTGGCCGGGGAGCTCGACCTCCCGGACGACGTCTTCGCGGCCGTCGCCGCCCTGACGTCCACCGGGCAGCTCACGGACCCCGTTCCCCTGACGGCGCGCCGGCGCCGGCGGCTGCTCCGGGCCGCCGCCGGCCTGCGCGCCCTGGGTCCCCGCCCGGGGCCGCCGCCGGAGGAGGTGGACCTCGGCGGATACGGTGGGCAGCACTCCAAGGCCCGCGACGCCGCGGCGGTCTCGCACCACTACGACCTCGGCAACGACTTCTACGCGCTGGTCCTCGGCCCCTCCATGGCCTACTCCTGCGCCGTCTGGGACGACCCGTCCGGTGGGCTGGAGGCGGCGCAGGAGGCCAAGCACGACCTGGTCTGCCGCAAGCTGGGGCTGCGACCCGGGATGCGGGTGCTGGACGTGGGCTGCGGCTGGGGCAGCTTCGCCCTGCACGCCGCCCGGTGCTACGGGACCGACGTCCTCGGGGTCACCCTCTCCCCCGAGCAGGCCGCCCTGGGCCGCGAGCGCGTGTCCGCGGCGGGACTGGCCGACCGGATCGAGATCCGGGTCCAGGACTACCGCGACGTCGCCGACGGACCCTTCGACGCCGTCTCCTCGATCGGCATGTCCGAGCACGTCGGCAACGACCAGATCGACGACTACGCCGCCCGCCTGCACGGGCTGCTGCGCCCCGGCGCCCGTCTGCTCAACCATGCGATCGCCCGGCGCACCGGGGACCTCTGGGGGACCGGTGCGCCCCCGGACCATTCCGGCACCTTCATGGACCGCTACGTCTTCCCCGACACCGAGGTGCTCAGCCTCACCCGGATGATCGGCGCGCTGGAGGCGAGCGGCCTGGAGGTCCTCGACGTCGAGGCCCTGCGCCCCCACTACGGTCTGACCATCCGGGCCTGGGAGCGGCGCCTCGTGGAGCACTGGCCGGAGGCCGTCGAGCTCGTCGGGGAGGGTCGGGCCCGCGTGTGGCGGCTCTACCTGGTGGTCGCCGCCTGGACGTTCGAGTCCGGGCGGCAGGGTGTCAACCAGGTGCTCGCGCAGCGCTCCGGCGGCACGCCGCCGCTCGACCGGCCCTGGCGGGCGGCCGCGGACCGCTAGGCGCGGAAGGAGGCGATCATCGCCTCGACCTGCCGGTGCTCCTCCGACTCGGCGTACTCCCGGGCGGCCTCGAGCGTCGGGAAGTCGTGCACGGAGCTGAAGATCACCGTCCGGTAGGTGATGCCGTTGGATGCGACCACCCCCGTCTCGACCAGTCCCACGCCGTACATGACGTCCGGCGGCATCGCGGTGGGCGGCGGGACCTCCGCGTCGGTCAGCGAGGTCACGAGCCGCACCGCGTCCGGCCAGCCGTACGCGTTGCGCAGCTCGGGCGCGGAGGTCAGGTCCATGGCCACGGAACGCACCACGAACTCCCCGCTGCTGGACAGCGGCACCTCGCCCGGGACGTCCCCGAGGTGGGCCACCGGCGGCATCGGGCAGCCGGGTCCGCACACCGCGCCCCACGCGATGAGGACCGACAGGTAGCCGATGGGAGCACCGTCCGGCCCGAGCACGGGCACCGTGCCGCCGACGTCCGAGAACTCGCCGGCCACCCGCCACGTCGCGGGCAGCTGGAAGGTGAAGGCCGCGTCGGCGGCCGTGCCCGAGTACGTCACGAGCTCCACGGGAGCGGCGGTGGGTCCGGCGGTCGGATCACCGGTCGGACCGGCGGTCGGACCGGCGGTCGGACCGGCGGTCGGTCCCTCGGTCGGTCCGGTGGTCGGATCACCGGTCGGGCCGGCAGTCGGTCCGGTGGTCGGATCACCGGTCGGGCCGGCGGAGGTCGGCGGCGGGGACTGCGTGGCCGGCTCCGAGGCCGTCGGGGACTGCGCCGCCGTGGTGGCCGGGGACGTGGTGGGGCTCGTGCCCTCCCCGGTGGGGTCCCCGTCGGGCGGGGCGACGCAGGAGGCGAGGAGCAGCAGGGCCGCCGCCGCGGTGCCCAGCACCCGGAACCGCCGCGATGTGGTCGGTGACATGTCGATGGACCCCCGATCGCGGAGCACCTGCGCCGCGGGCGTCCGCCCGGCCCGGCCCCGAGGACTGCAATCTACGCCGGTCGGCTCACGGGCGGCAACGGCCGGGTGCGCGCAGCGGCCGATCGTTGTCGAAATGCACATGCCTGGGGTCTGTCGGAGCCCCTGGGTACCCTCGGAGCACGGCTCCGCTGCGGAGCCGCACCGGGAACAGGAGTGGGGCCATGGACCTGAACGGCGCGAAGATCCTCGTGGTGGGGGCGACCGGCGTCCTCGGGCAGCGGTTGTGCGAACGGCTGAGCGAGCGCAGCACCGACATCGTGGTGACCGGCCGCTCGGCCTCGGCGGCCGAGGACCTGCGGCGCCGGCTCGGTCTGCGTGCGGCCCACGCCCTGGACCTCGTCGACCACGACGAGGCCGCCGCGGTGGTGCACCGGGCGGCCGAGGAGCTCGACGGGTTCGACGTCGTGGTGATCGCGACCGGGGTCGCGGCGTTCGGCCCGGCCGTCGACGAGGACGAGGCCGTCGTGGAGGAGCTGTTCGAGGTCAACGCCCTCGGACCCATGGCGGTGGTCCGAGCGGCTCTGCCCCACCTCGCCGACGGCGGGGCGGTCGCGGTCCTCACCGGTGTCGTCGCGGAGCTGCCGCTGGCCGGGATGGCGGGCTACGCCGCGAGCAAGGCCGCCATGGCCTCGTGGTTGGGCTCGCTGCGGCGGGAGCTGCGCCGTCGTCGGATCGCGGTGGTGGACGCACGGCTGCCCCACATGGACACCGGCCTCGTGGACCGGGCGCTGACCGGCGAGCCGCCCCGGCTGCCGCCCGGGCACAACGTGGACGACGTCATCGCCGCGGTGGAGCTGGGTCTCGAGCACGGCGTCCACGAGCTCCGGATCGACTGAGCCGGGTCCCTCGACAGGAGCTGGCGCACCGGTGCGAAGGACCCGTCATGGCGCACCGCTCATGCGGGCATGCGGATGATCGGCTTGACGACGTCGCCGGACCCGCTGTCGGCGAGGGCCTGCTCGATCTCGTCGAGCTCGTAGAAGCGCACCAGCTCGTCGAAGGGGAACCGGCCCTGCCGGTGGAGGGCGATGAGGGCGGGGATGAACCTGCCGCTGCGGCTCCCGCCGCCCAGCACCCCGACGATCCGCTTGCCCCACAGCGCGCGCATGTGGTCGAGGGTGAAGCCGGCCTGCGCGGGTGCCCCGCCGATGAGCACGAGCGTCCCCAGCATGCCCACGCAGTCCGCGGCCTGCTCCACGACCCGGATCACCCCGGTGCACTCGAAGGCGTAGTCGGCGGCTCCCCCCGTGATGCGGGCCACCTCCGCGACCACGTCCGCGTCCCGGGCGTTGACGACGTGGGTGGCTCCGTACCGGGTGGCGAGCTCGAGCCGGGAGTCGTGCTGGTCCACGGCGACGACCGTGGTGGCGGCGGTGCAGCGGGCGGCCATGACCGCGGCGAGCCCCACGGCGCCGACCCCGAAGACCACGAGGGAGGAGCCGGGCTCCGGGCGCGCCTCGTTGAGCACCGCCCCGGCCCCGGTGCCGAGTCCGCAGGCCAGGGGTCCGAGCAGCTCGAGCGGCACGTCGTCGGGCGCCTTGACGAGGGCGTCGGCGAGGACGATCGAGTGGGTGGCGAAGGAGGACTGGCCGAAGAAGTGCCCGGAGACCGCCGAGCCGTCGGAGCGGGTGTACGCCGAGGTGCCGGCGTTCTCGCCCCGGAAGCGGCGCCCCGACACCAGCGCCTCCCCGGTCCGCAGGCAGTACCGCGGCTGCCCGTCCAGGCAGTTGCGGCACGCGCCGCACGAGGGCCAGCCGATGACGACCCTGTCGCCGGGCTCGACGGCGGTGACGCCCGCACCGACCCGCTCCACGATCCCCGCGCCCTCATGACCCAGGATGCCGGGCAGGGGCAGCGGCAGGTCGCCGGCGCGGGTGATGGCGTCGGTGTGGCAGACCCCGGTCGCGACGATGCGCACCAGGGCCTCCCCCCGACCGGGCTCGGCGAGCTCGACGTCCTCCAGCTCGAACGGGGCACCGATCCCCTCGACGACGGCGGCGCGGATCTGCATGGTGTTCTCCTCCGGACGTGGTGGCGCCGGATCCTCGCGGCATCGGCCCCGTGACGCCGGAGCCTCCGGCGGGTGACGGCGGTCACGCCGAGCCCCTGCTCCGCAGTCTAGGGACCCACGGCCCTCCGGTGTCGGGCGGCCGGCCCCCGCGGCGGCGTTCGCACGGGCCCGGACCGTCACAGCACCAGCCGCGGCCAGTCCCTGGTGTCCCGCAGGAGCTGCCGGTCGTGCGTGGTCAGCACCACGGCGGCGGCCGTGGCCGCGAGGGCCTCGGTGAGCTCGTCCACGAGGGCGATCGAGAGGTGGTTGGTCGGCTCGTCCAGCAGCAGCACGTGGGGACGGGACGCCAGCACGACCGCGAGCTCGAGCCGCCGTCGCTGCCCGGCGGACAGCTCGGCCAGGGGACGCTCTCCGTCCCGGGCCGCCAGCAGGCCCAGGGCCGCCAGGGGCACCACCTCGTGCTCGGCGAGCCGGCCCGCGAGCACCAGCCGGACGAGCTCCTGCTCGTACACCGTCTGCGCGGTGCGGTCTCCGTGCCGGAGCCCCTCCTGCGGCAGGTGCCCGATCCGCACCCCGGGTGCGGCCGTGCGCCGCCCCGTGTCGGGGACCAGCTCGCCGGAGAGCACCTGCAGCAGGGTGGACTTGCCCGCCCCGTTGGGGCCTCGGACCACCAGCCGGGCACCGGACTCCAGCACGACGTCGACGCTCCGGGCCGACCGGTCCCTCACCGCGACGCCCTCCGCGCGCACCAGCTCGACCTCGGACAGCACCGGCAGCTCCGGTACCGACAGCACCAGCGGGGGCTCGGGGACGTCCACGCGGTGCCGTTCGAGATCCTCCTGCCGGCGGTGCACCGACCGGACGAGCCCCGGGGCGCGGGTGGCGCGGGTGTGCTTGCCCGTGCCCTTGTCCGGTCGCCACCCGTCGACCAGACGGGAACGGGCCCGGTCGAGGTTGCCGGTCAGCCGGGCGTGCTCGGCCTGCTGCTCCCGGTGGTCGTGGATCCACCGGGAGCGCTCGGCGGCCCGGCCGGCGCGCCAGCCCGCGACCCCGCCGCCGTACCACCGCGGCCGGCCGTCCCAGCTGGGGTCCAGGTCCAGGACGGTGTCCACGACCTGCCCGAGCAACCGTCGGTCGTGGCTGACCAGGACCACGCCGCCGCGGAACCCGCGCAGTGCCGCCCCCAGGTGCGCGAGCCCCGCCGCGTCGAGGTGGTTGGTGGGCTCGTCCAGCAGGAGGAGGTCGTGGACGGTCCCGAGCAGGCAGGCCAGGCGCACCCGGTAGCGCTGGCCCACGGAGAGGGTCCCGAGCACCCGGGAGCGGTCGGTCACCGCGTGCAGGGCCTGCAGGGCGAGGTCCACCCGCCGGTCGGCGTCCCAGGCGTCGAGGGCCTGCGCGACCGTCAGGGCGTGCGCGTACCCGTCCGCGGCACCGGGCTCCTGCGCGGCGAGCGCGCGGGCGGCGGCCTCGACCTGCGCCACCGCGGTGTGCTCGGCGGTGAGCTCGAGGTCCAGGAGGTCTCCCACGGTGCCCTCGGGCGGCACGGGCAGCTCCTGGTCGACCACGGCGAGCGTGCCGGTGCGCCGGACGGTGCCGGCGTCCGGGAGGAGGGCGCCCGAGAGCACCGCCAGCAGCGAGCTCTTGCCGCGGCCGTTCTCGCCGACCACCCCCAGGCGGGTGGTCGGGGTGATCGTGAGGTCGAGGTCCTCGAGGACGGTGCGGGCACCGCGGACCAGGCGGATCCCGGTGGCGGTCAGCTGGGCGTGCTCGCCCGCGGGCACGGCGGGACGGTGGACGGGATCGGCGGACATGCTTCCTCCGGGATGCGGAGCGGGTGCGGCGGGGCCGGCGGGGCTCCTGGTGAGGGACGGGTGGGCAACAGGACATCCCGCCGCGGCGGATGTGCTGCGCGGCGGGATCCGGGGCCCGTCAGAGGAAGAAGTGGTGGAACATGCTGGATCCAGGATAGCCCGGGGCCACCGGCGCCGGATCACCCCGCCGGGATCCGCCCACCCCTCCGAGCCCCCACCTCGCGACCGCCCACCTCGCCGAGTCCCCACCGCCCGACCGCCCACCCCGCCGAGTCCCCAATCCTGCGGCGGATCCCCAGGTTTATTGCTGGGGAGACGACACAGGACTGGGGGCTCGACGCTCGGGCGGGCCGGGTGGGGCTCGGGCGGGTGGGGTGGGGGTTGGGAGCGGGATCCGGGGGGCGGGACTCACGGGGTCGTGTTCTCTGGGTCAGGGCGACCGGCGCTCCCGCAGGACGCCGGCCAGCAGGGCCGCGACGAGGGCGAACGCGGGGACCACGAGCAGTGCCGCGCGGAGCCCCACGGCGTCGGAGAGCACCCCGACGGCCGGCGAGAGACCGAGGAAACTGATCCGCATCAGCCAGCTGACCAGGGCCAGGCCCGTCCCGGTCCGCAGTCCGGGGATGTCGTCGGCGGCGTGGAAGGCCGCGGGCACGAGCGTGGCGCAGCCGAAGCCGGCCAGCGCGAACCCCGCCACTGCTGCGGCCGGAGCCGGGGCGAGGACCACGAGCAGCATCCCGGCCGCGCTCATCGCGGCACCGGCGCGGACGACCGCGGCGCGACCCCAGCGGTCGGTCATGGCGTCGCCGAGCATCCGGCCCACGAACTGCGCGGCCATGAGCGCCACCAGCCCGAGTCCCGCGGCGGCCAGCGGAGCGCCGAGCTCGGTGTTCAGGTACACCGCCGACCAGTTCTGCCCGGCGTCCTCGACCATGACCCCGGCCATGGCGATCACGGCGACCGGGAGGAGGCTGACGACGACGATGCGCCCCGCCGCCCGGTGCCCCCCGGCTCGCCGGGAGTGCGGGGCCGGCCGGGACCCGGCGGCGCCGGGCTCCGCCGTCGTCGTGCCGCCCGTCGTCGTGCCGCCCGCGGTCGTGCTGTCCGCCGTCGTGCCGTCCGGCAGCCGGGTGTCCGGGCCGACCGTGCGCAGGCCCTGGCCCTCCTCCGGGCTCAGTGCCGAGCGCAGGGCCACGAGGGCGACCGCGCTCCACACGAGCCCGCTCGCCGGCAGGTGCCACCCCAGGGGCACGCCGAGGGCGAGCGCTGCGGCTCCCATGAGTCCGCCGACCACGGCGCCCAGGCTCCACAGGGCGTGCAGGGAGTTGATGATCGAGCGGCCGCGAGCCCGCTGCACCTCCATCCCCTGGGCGTTCTGGGCGGTGTCCACGTGGGCGTCCAGCGCACCGCCCAGGAACATCGCCGCGAGGAACACCCCCACGCCGAGGCCCGTGCCGGCCCCCGGGCCCGCCCCGGCGCCGGCGGCCGCGAGGCACACGGAGAGCAGGACGGTGCCGAGCGCCGCCACCCGGCCGGAGCCGTAGCGGCGAATGGTCCGGGCGGGCAGGGCGCCCACGAGGATCGCCCCGAGCGGGAACGCCACGACCACCAGGCCGTAGAGGGTGTTGGAGAGTCCGAACGCGTCCTTGACCTCCGGCAGGCGCGGCAGCAGGTTGGCGTAGAGGGCACCGTTGGTGAGGAAGAACGCGGACACCGCGATCCGGGCGCGGCGGACCCGGGCGGGGTCGAGGTGGGCGGTCCGGACGGTCACTCCCCCGACTCTAGGGGCTGGCCATCCCCGATCCGCGATCCACCGTGCGAAACGGACAGCACCTGACCTCCGTGCTGACTACCGTGGACCCATGAGCACCCCACCCATCATCAGCGCGCGCGGACTCAGCAAGAGCTTCCGCGGGCCCGGCGGCCGGACCGTCGAGGCGGTGGCCGACCTGACCATGGACGTGGCGCCCGGCACGCTGACCGCGTTCCTCGGCCCCAACGGCGCGGGCAAGTCCACGTCGCTGCGCATGCTCACCACGCTGCTGCGGCCCACGGGCGGCACCGCCACGGTGTGCGGGTTCGACGTCGCCCGCCGGCCGGCCGAGGTGCGCGCCCGGATCGGCTACATCGGCCAGAAGAACGGGGCCGGGCAGTATCAGCGGGTGCGCGACGAGCTGCTCAGCCAGGGGGCCCTGTACGGGCTGGGCCGCGCGGAGACCCGGCGCCGCGTGGACGAGCTCGTGGAGGCGCTCGGCCTCGGAGACCTCGTCCGCCGGCCCACGATGAAGCTCTCCGGGGGGCAGCGCCGCCGCGTGGACATCGCCCTCGGCCTGATCCCCGGCCCCCGGCTGCTCTTCCTCGACGAGCCCACGACCGGGCTGGACCCGCAGTCCCGTGCGCACCTCTGGGAGCACATCCTCGAGCTGCGCCGGCGCTACGGCACCACCCTGTTCCTCACCACCCACTACCTCGACGAGGCGGACCAGTTCGCCGAGCGGGTCATGGTGGTGGACCGGGGACGGATCATCGCCGACGACACCGCGTCCCGGCTCAAGACGGACCTGGCCGGCGACCGGATCACGCTCACCTTGGACGACGACCCGGCCGCCGCCGTGGCGGCCGTCCGCCGCGCCGCCGACGCCGTGGGCGCCCCCGGCACCGAGCCGGAGGCGGACCGGACCGAGGAGGGCACGCGTGTCGTGGTCGCGGTGGACCACGGCGAGCGGGTGCTGCCCGCCCTGCTGCGCGAGCTCGACCGGAACGGCCGCACCGTGCGGACCGCCGACATCGCCCGTCCGACCCTCGACGACGTCTTCCTCCGGCTCACCGGGCGGAGCCTGCGCGAGGAGCAGCCGGACGCGCCCGAGACCGACCCGGCCTCCGAGGCCCCGAGCGTGGGAGCGCCCCGATGAGCACCGTCCCGACCAGCCGCGAGCTCCCCGACGGGACCGCGGGCGGCGGCACCGCCGGCAGCACTGCCCAGGCCCGCCCCGCCGGCGTCCTCCACGACTCCGTCAGCGTCTTCGTCCGCGAGTTGCGGCCGGTGCTCCGGGACCCCTTCAGCCTCGTGTTCTCGCTGATGCAGCCGCTGATGTTCCTCGCCTTCTTCGGCCCGCTCCTGGGCGGGATGACGGGGCTGCCCATCGACCAGGCGTTCCAGTGGTTCGTGCCGGGCATCGTGGTGATGATCGCGCTGTTCGGCACCGCGATGACCGGTTCGAACCTGCTGTTCGAGATCCAGTCCGGGGCGCACGAGCGGATGCTCGTGGCGCCCGTGACCCGCTCGGCGCTCATGGTGGGGCGCGCGTGCAAGGAGATGGTGCCGCTGGTCCTGCAGGCCCTGGTGATCTCCGGGGTCGCCGCGCTCTTCGGCTTCCGCCCGTCCCTGCCCGGCATGGTGCTGGGCCTGGCGATCCTCGCGGTCTTCGGGGTGGGCCTGGGGGCCCTGAGCTACGCCCTGGCCATCGTCTCCCGCAACCGGGACTGGATGTTCTGGACCGTGCAGCAGGGGCTGCTGTTCCCCCTCATGCTGCTGTCCGGGATGCTCCTGCCGCTCGAGGCCGGCCCGGGGTGGATGCAGGTGCTCTCGCGGTTCAACCCGCTCACCTACATGGTCGACGCCGAGCGGGCGCTGTTCAACGGCCAGTTCGGCGAGCCGGCCGTGGCCGCCGGGGCCCTCGCGGCGGTCGTGCTGGCCGCGCTGGGCCTGGCCGTGGGGATCCGCGCGATGCGCAACAGCATCTGATCGCCCGGCGGCACCCGGGTGCCCCGCCGGTCCGTCCGCCCGGTGCCGCTCAGAGCCACCGCTTCCACTTGAACACCCCGTAGAGGGCCACCCCCATGCCGAGCATGGCCAGCAGCGCGAGCGGGTAGCCCAGCGCCCACGCGAGCTCGGGCATGTGCTCGAAGTTCATCCCGTACACGGTGCCGACCAGGGTCGGGGCGAAGAGGATCGCGGCCCAGGAGGAGATCCGCTTGACCTCCTCGCTCTGCGCCAGGGCCGACTCGGTGAGCCGCTGCATCTCGTCGTTCTGCCGCTGCCCCACCAGGGTCGCGTGCACCGTGAGGGCGTTCTGCAGCAGCACCCGGAACGCGTCGGCGCGCTCGCCCACCCGGATGGCGTGGTCCTGCACGTCCCGGAGCCGCTGCTGCAGCTCGAGGTCGAGCCCGTACTTCTCCGCCCCGTTCTGCAGGGCGCCCAGCATGGCCACGAGCGGGTGGACCGCGCGCTGGAACTCGATGACCTCCCGGGAGAGCTCGTAGACGCGGCGGGACACGTCCCGGTCCGCGCCGAAGATCTCGTCCTCGATCTCGTCGATGTCGTTCTCCAGCCCTGCGACCACGGGGGCGTAGCCGTCGACCACCTCGTCGAGGATCCCGTACAGCACCGCCTGCGGGCCCGTGCCCAGCAGCTCGGGCGAGGCCTCCAGCCGGCGCCGGACCGCGGCCAGGTCGGGGGACTCGGCGTGACGGACCGTCACCACGAAGTCGCGGCCCACGAACACGTGCAGCTCCCCGAACTCGACCTTCTCGACGTCGTCCAGGTAGCGGGCCGGGCGCAGCACCACGAAGAGGGTGTCCCCGAACCGCTCCAGCTTGGCGCGCTGGTGACCCTTCAGCGCGTCCTCCACCGCCAGCTCGTGCAGCCGGAACTCGGCCGCCACGGACTGCACCTCGGCCGGCTCGGGGCGGTAGAGGCCGATCCAGGCCATCCCGCCGTGCCCGCGCATCACCGCGTACGTCTCGTCGAGGTCCTCCGGGGTCGACGCCCGCCGGCCCTCCACGTACACCACGTTCTCCACCAGTGTCACCGCGTGCTGCCTCCCGTCCTGCCCGTCCTGCTGGTCGCTCGTCCCGCCCCATCATGGCAGGACGAGCGCCGTGCAGGGCCCTCACGGGCGAACTCACCGCGTCCGCCCGGGAGCGGCGAACACATGCCGCCGTCCGGGGCGGACCCGGCGAGTCCGGCGCAGGCAGGTCGGGGCGCCGGCCGGGTCACCCCTTCACGGCGCCGCCGGTGAGCCCCGAGACGATGTAGCGCTGGAGGAACAGGAACAGCGCCACCACCGGGATCGCCGCCAGGATCGCCCCGGCGGTGAACACGCCCCAGTTCTCCCCGAACTGCACGGACACGAACTGGTAGAGCCCCACGGCCAGCGTGTACTTGCCGGGGTCCTGCAGCACGATCTGGGCGAGCAGGAAGTCCGAGAAGGACGCGATGAAGGACAGCATCCCGACCACCACGAGGATGGGCGTCACCAGCGGCAGGATCATGGTCCAGTAGATCTGGGCGTGCGAGGCCCCGTCGATCTCCGCGGCCTCGTCCAGGTCCCTGGGAATCGTGTTGAAGAAGCCGTACATGAGGAAGGTGTTGGCCCCCAGCGCTCCACCCAGGTACACGGCGATCAGTCCCAGCAATGAGTTCAGGCCCATGAACGGGTAGACCCCGGAGATCGCGAAGAGCAGCAGGAAGATCGCCACGAACGCCAGCAGCTGCGGGAACATCTGGATGACCAGCAGGGCCAGCAGCCCGCCCTTGCGGGAGCCGAAACGGAACCGGGAGAACGCGTAGGCCGCGGCCGCCCCCATGAGCACGGTGCCCACGGCCGTGGTGACCGAGACGAACAGCGAGTTCGCGAACCACGTCAGATAGGGGTTCTGCGGGTCGTTGAGCAGGTTGGTGTAGTTGGCGCCGGTGATGTCCGAGAACAGCCGGTTGGACCCGAGCAGGGAGCCCGAGGCGGACAGCGAGGCCGAGAAGGCGTAGACCAGCGGGAAGAGGGCGAAGACGCACGCGGCGATCGCCGCGAGGTGCTTCCACCCGCCGCGGGCGAAGCGCCGGCCCGCCGAGGGCCGCGGGCGCGGGGCCGTGCCGGCAGGGGCCAGGGAGTCGGCGGGCTGGAGCACGTTCGAGGTGCCGGTGGACGGGGCGGCCGTGGCCGCGGCCCAGGGGGCGTCGTGGGTGCCGTCGGGGCGGGGGCGGTCGCCCGGCGGGGGTGTGCTGGGAGTGGACATGTCAGCTGATCTCCTCGAGAGCCTTGCTGCGGCGGAACGTCAGCGCGGAGATGACGGCCACCATGATGAAGATGAGGATGGACAGGGCCGAGGCCAGACCGTAGTCGTTGGTGCCTCCGGCGAATGCGATCTTGTACACGAACGAGATCAGGATGTCCGTGGCTCCCACCCCGGTGGTGGACTCCAGGTCCTGGGGGCCGCCACCGGTGAGCAGGTAGATCACGTTGAAGTTGTTGAAGTTCATGGCGAAGGACGCGATGAGCAGCGGCCCCACCGCCACCATGAGCATCGGCAGGGTGATCGACCTGAACTGCCGGACCGGGCCGGCCCCGTCCATCTCGGCCGACTCGTAGAGCTCGCCGGGGATGGCCTGCAGTGCGCCGGTGGTCACCAGGAACATGTACGGGAAGCCCAGCCAGAGGTTGACCAGCAGCAGCGAGAACTTGGCCAGCCAGGGGTTCTCCAGCCACGGCACCCCTGCGCCGCCCAGCAGGACCTCGTTGACGAAGCCGAAGTCCGCGTTGAGCAGGCCCGCCCAGATGAGGATCGACAGGAAGGCGGGGAAGGCATACGGCAGGAAGATGATCGCCCGGTAGAAGTTCCGGAGCTTCAGCTTCTCGTCGTTGAACAGGATCGCCAGCACCAGGCCCAGGAAGAAGGTCAGTGCCACCGAGAGGATCGCGAAGGCGAAGGTCCAGACGGTCACGGAGACGAACGCACTGCCGAGGACGGCTGGGTCGAAGATCGCCCCGAAGTTGTCCAGGCCCACGAACACCCGCCAGCCGGGGCGCAGGGCCTCGCCGTCGGGACCGACGAACGCGCCCTCGCCGTTGTCGGCGTAGACGGTGCCGTCCGCGGCGACCATCGCGTCGGCCGCCTCGTCGTGGACGAGCGTGGGCTCGTAGGCGTAGGCGGTGCGGCCGTCGTCGGTGCGCAGAGCGCCGTCCTCGGTCTGCCCGCTCACGGGGACCCGCAGGTCCGAGAGCTCGTCCTCGGCGCCGACGACCTCCCCGTAGCTGAGGATCTCGTAGCCGGGCGCCTCGGTGACGCGCCCGTCCGCAGCCGCCGCCCCCTCGAGCGGGGCCAGCGGCTGCTCCGCGGCCCCCACGAGCACCTGGTCGTCCTGCACCGTGGCCAGCGCCAGCCCGTCGTCCCCCTCGAGCACCGTGACGGGATAGGCCCCGGAGCCCTCGACGCGCTGCTCGTAGGTGGTGGTGAGCTGCGTGATCGCCGCGTCCTTGGTGGCGTTGTGGCCGTCGCCGTAGTTCGTGAACGCCGTGGCGGCGGTGTAGACGAGCACGAAGACCTGGAAGACCAGCAGGAAGATCAGCCCGGGGAACAGGTACTTGGCGGGCAGCAGCTTCCGGGTCGGCAGGAAGTACACGAGGTCAGCCACCACCAGGGCGACGACGAGGAACGCCAGGATGCCCCAGCTGCCGGCGGCCCAGGCCGTCAGGATGCCGAAGAGGCCGAACGCGTTGATCAGCGCCATCAGGACCAGCTTGACCACGAAGCCCAGGCCGAACCCCCGGGAGTGGGAGTGCCGGGGGTCGAGGGGGACGCCGAGGTCGGCGCCCCCGCCGGTCTCTCCGGGGGCGGTCGCGCCGCCCCGGACGGTGGTGCGCGTGCTCATGAGATCTGTCCTTCGATGTTGTCGATCATGCGGTTCCACAGCGCCACGGGGTCGCCGCGGCCGTCCACGATGGCGTTCTCGGTGGTGCCCCAGAAGCTCCACACGGCGCCCATCTCGGGGATGGCCGGCATGGGCAGACCCGTCTCGGCGATCTCGGCGTAGGCGGAGCGCAGCGGATCGCCCTGCATCCGTTCGACGGCCACCTGGCTGGCCGGAGGCCGGCCCGTGCTCTCGTACAGGGCCGTCTGCGCCTCGGGGCGGGTGAGGTAGTTGGCGGCGAAGTCCTGGGCCGCGATCGGATTGGCGGCGTTGGCGTTGACGAAGAACGCCTGGACGCCCACGAACGGACGCGCCTGCTCGTTCCCGGCCGGGGGCACGGGCAGGACGCTGACGTCCATCCCGGCGGCCTCGACGTCGGTCAGCTCCCACGGCCCGCCCAGGTGGAAGGCGGACTGGCCGGTGAGGAAGGACTCCTTGGCGATGTCCGGGCTCATCGACGTCCGCAGGTCCCCGGTCTCCCCGAGGTCCTGCAGGTAGCGGGCGAACTCGTGGCCGTCCTCGCCCCCCATGGTGAGGTTGCCGGTGTACTCCCCCTCCTCGGTCCGCTCGAACACCTCGGCGCCGAAGGAGGTCTGCAGGGCGTACAGGTGGTAGGGGTCACCGGCCTCCGCGGACTGGCTGACGGTGAACGGGTACTCGATGCCCTGCGCGTCCATCAGCCGGTGGCCGACGGCCCGCAGCTCGTCGAAGGTCGCCGGGTCCTCGGCGGTGAGCTCGTTGTTGCGCAGCAGCGCCACGTTCTCGACGGCGTAGGGGACCCCGTAGCTGACGCCGTCGTAGACCACGGCGTTGCGGGCGTTCTCCGAGAACTCCTCGGCGCGCTCGCCCATCTCCACCGGGACCACCACGCCGTTGGAGGCCAGCTGCCCGAGGTTGTCGTGCGGCGAGACGATGATGTCCGGGGCCTGGCCCGTGGGGGACTGGGAGATGAAGTTGGAGATCGCCTGGGCGTTGATCTCCCGCTGGATGAACTCCACCGCCACGCCGGTGTCCGCGGTGAACTCACCGGCGATCTCCCGCAGCGCCGGGATCTCGTCGTCGCCGGCCTGGATCGTGATGCTGCCCGGCCCGCCGGCCAGACCGGCCACGCCGGCCGTGGGCGCCGACGAGCACCCCGCCAGCAGGAGCGCGGCGCCGACCGCGACGGCCGCCCGGTGGATGTTCTTCATGGTGGGATTCCTCGATGTCTTCCGTGGTCCCGCGGCCGCTCCGGTGGGGAGCCGCGCACCGGGAGGTGAGTTGGCTCACTACTGTAAGCGCTATCACTTTGCCTGTCCAGGCTCCCAGAAGTTGCTGACATCTCAACGACATGGCTCTGGTAGCGCTTCCAGACAAGCGGCATCGACCGTACGATGGAGCGCATGTCGACGACCAACGGTGCGCTGCAGTCGCTGCGCCTCACTCCCGTCCACGACCGCGACCCGGAACCGAAGTGGTGGCGCTCCTCGGTGATCTACCAGGTGTATCCCCGGTCCTTCCGGGATCTCGACGGGGACGGCATCGGCGATCTCGCCGGCATCACCGCCGAACTGGGCCAGCTGGCCGAGCTCGACATCGACGCGATCTGGCTCTCCCCCTTCTATCCGTCCCCCCAGTTCGACGGCGGCTACGACGTGAGCGACTACTGCGACGTCGACCCCTCCTTCGGGACACTGGCGGATTTCGACGCGCTGGTCTCGGCCGCGGACACACTGTCTATCCGGGTGATCATCGACCTGGTGCCCAACCACTGCTCGCAGGAGCACACGCTGTTCCAACAGGCCCTCGCCGCCGGTCCCGGCAGTCCGGAGCGGGACCGGTTCGTCTTCCGGGACGGCCGGGGCACATCCGGAGAGCTGCCTCCCAACAACTGGCAGTCCCACTTCGGCGGCTCCGCCTGGACGCGGGTTGCCGAGGCCGGCGGTGCGCCCGGCCAGTGGTACCTGCACCTGTTCGACTCGTCGCAGCCCGACTTCAACTGGGACAGCGAGCGGGTCCGGCAGGAGTTCGAGCGGGTGCTCCGCTTCTGGCTCGACCGCGGCGTGGCCGGGTTCCGCGTCGACGTGGCGCACGCACTCGTCAAGGCGGACGGGCTGCCCGACTGGGGAGGCCGGGCCGACGGCGGGAGCACCCCCGGATACCCCTTCAGCGACGCCCCGATGTTCGGGCAGCCGCAGATCCACGACATCTACCGCCGCTGGCGAGAGGTGCTCGCGGAGTACGACGGCGAGCGGATCCTCTGCGCCGAGGCGAGCG
Source organism: Kocuria kalidii (assembly GCF_044462225.1). Lineage (NCBI taxonomy): Bacteria > Bacillati > Actinomycetota > Actinomycetes > Micrococcales > Micrococcaceae > Kocuria > Kocuria kalidii. The sequence continues at coordinate 20,454 of NZ_JBISWJ010000013.1, forward strand.
TGGACCCGCTCGACCGCCTGGCCGACTGGGTCCGCCCGGACCAGATGCACCAGACCTTCAACTTCTCCTACCTCGCGGCGCCGTGGAACGCCACTGAGCTGCGCCGGATCATCACCTCGTCCCTCGAGGCGTTCGACGCGGTCGGGGCCCCCACCACCTGGGTGCTGTCCAACCACGACGTCGTGCGGCACACCACACGCCTCGCGCTGACCGAGGAGGCCCCGCGCCCGGGCGACGGCCGCGGGCCCGAGGACGAGCAGCCGGACCACGTGCTGGGCACCCGCCGGGCGAACGCCGCCTCCCTGCTCATGCTCGGCCTGCCGGGCGGCGTCTACCTGTACCAGGGGGAGGAGCTGGGCCTGCCCGACCACACGACCCTGCCCCACGACGTCCGGCAGGACCCCACCTACTCCCGCACCGGCGGGGAGCGGCTCGGCCGGGACGGCTGCCGGGTGCCGCTGCCCTGGACCAGCACGGGGGCGTCGCTGGGCTACAGCGCCACGGGCGCATCCTGGCTCCCGCAGCCGGCGGACTGGGCGGTGCTCTCCCGCGAGGCGCAGCGCCGCGACCCGTCGTCCACGCTGTCCCTCTACCGCGCGGCGCTCGCGCTGCGGCGGGCGCACGGACTCGGCTCGGGATCGCTCGCATGGGCGGAGGACTGGACCGGCCAGGGGTGCCTGGGCCTGGTGAACAACGACGTGCTGGTGCTGCTGAACACGGGGACCACCGCGCTCGAGCTGCCGGACCTGCCGGTCCTGCTCCGCAGCCGGCCCGGGACGTCCACGCCCCATATCCTGGACCCGGAGGAGTGCGCATGGCTGCAGACAGGAGACCCGGGGTGACACAGAGGTGAAACAGCCCCGGCTCCAGGACGTCGCCGTGCGGGCGGGCGTGTCCACCGCGACCGTCTCCCGGGCGCTCAGCGGCAAGGGGCACGTGTCCCCCCGCGCCCGGGCCCGGGTCCGGCAGGCGGCGCAGGAGCTGGGGTTCGTGGTGTCCTACCACGCCTCGAGCCTGGCGAGCGGACGGAGCCGCAACATCGGGGTGGTCCTCCCCTACGTCGACCGGTGGTACTTCTCCACCGTTCTGGAGGGGGTGGCCGGTGCGCTCATGGAGGCCGGGTACGACCTGACCCTCTACAACTTCGAGGGTGACCGCTACCGGGAGACCGTGCTGACCGACTTCCTCCTGCGCAAGCGGCTGGACGCCGCCGTGGCGGTGTCGCTGCACCTGGACCCGGAGGAGACGGCCCAGCTGCTCTCCGCGGGCATCCCGGTGGTCGGGGTCGGAGGGCCCCTGGTGGGCGTGCCCACCATCAGCATCGACGACTTCGACGTCGGACGGCGCGCGACCGAGCACCTCATCGGGCTGGGGCACCGCCGGATCGCCCATCTCGGCGGGGCTGACGAGCGAGAACGCTACTTCCCCATGTCCAGCGACCGCCGCACCGGCTACGAACGGGCCATGGCGGACGCCGGGCGGGCGATCGACCCGGCGTGGTCGCTGATCGCCGACTACTCCCTCACCGACGCGTACCAGCGCGCCAAGAACCTTCTGGCGGACCCCGTCGACCGGCCGACGGCGATCTTCGCCGCCTCCGACGAGATGGCGGCCGGGGCGATCCTGGCGGCACGCGACGTCGGGCTCACCGTGCCCGGGGACGTGTCCGTCATCGGCGTGGACGCCCACCCCATGGGAGAGGCATTCGGCCTGACGACCATCGACCAGCACGCCCGGCGGCAGGGCACCCACGCCGTCGAGCGGCTCCTCGAGCACCTGGCCGGTGGGCACGGCGAGCCGTCCAACGAGGTCCTTCCGGCCCACTTCGTCGTCCGGTCCTCCACCGGGCCGGTCGCGGACCCCTCCGCGCACTGACCCTCTCACCGCAGCACCGGCACGCGCGCACTCGCCCGCCCCCTCCGGACCAGCGCCATGTGCCGCCGTCCCGGACAAAACCGGTGAGCCCGGCGCCACGGGACCGGCGGGTGCCGCGCCTGCGGCCCCGGTCAGGCCACGGTGAACGTCTGCTCGTGCCACCCGGAGGCCCCGTCCGGGGCCGGCGGGGCCTGGTCCGCGGTCTGCACGACCCCGTCCCGGTCGACCGCCCGCACCCGCGCGGTGTGCTGGCCTCCGGCCAGCTCGGTGCGGAGCACCCACTGCCGCCACGTGTCGTCGGACGGCACCTCTCCCAGGTCGGCCTCCTGCCACGGCCCCTCGTCCACGCTGACCTGCACCGCGGCGATCCCGGTGTCCTGGGCCCACGCGGTGCCCGCGACCACGACCTCCCCGGCGTCCACACGGCCCCCGGCGCGGGGCACCTCGATCCGGGACGCGGTCTTGATCGGCCCGAGCGCCGACCACCCGCGCGGGGTCCAGTAGCCCTCGTCCTGGTCGAAGCGGGTGACCTTCAGGTCCACCAGCCACTTCGTGGCGGACACGTAGCCGTAGAGCCCGGAGACCACCATGCGCACCGGGTAGCCGTGCTCGAAGGGCAGGGGCTCCCCGTTCATGGTGACCGCCAGCAGGGAGTCCCGGTCCTGGTCCAGCAGCGCGTCGAGCGGGGTCCCGGCGGTGAACCCGTCCTCGGACGTGGAGAGCACCATGTCGGCGCCCGGCTGCACACCGGCCTCGGCGAGCAGCTCACGGATCGGCACGCCGGTCCACACCGCGTTGCCCACGAGGTCCCCGCCCACGGGGTTGGACACGCACGCGAGCGTCACGGCGCGCTCGAACAGGGTCCGCGCGGTGAGGTCCTCGAAGCGCAGCGTCAGCTCCCGGTCCACCATCCCGTGGATCCGCAGCTCCCACTCGGCCACGTCGATGCGCGGGACGGTCAGGGCGGTGTCGATGCGGTAGAAGTCGTCGGCGGGGGTGAGCCAGGGCTCCACGCCCTCGATCCCGAGGTCCACGCCGGCGGGGATCCTCTGCTGCACCACGGGGGCGGGGATCCGCAGCATCTCCCGCGCCGCGGGCACCCGGGCGGCCGCCGAGGAGACCCAGCGCCCGGCCACCCCGGCCGCGGCGCCCAGCACCGCGGCGGCCGCGGAGACCCGGACGAAGCCCCTCCGGTCGATGCCGCCGGAGGCGTCCTCCGGGGCCTCGGCCCGGCGGGTGAGCACCGAGAGGAACAGCGCCCCGGCGGCCGTGCCGACGACGACGGGGACCGTGTCCGCCACGGAGACCCCCGCCCGCGTCAGCACGGCCAGCAGTCCGAGGAGCCCCAGCACGCCGAGCAGCACCACGCCCATCGGGCGGTTGGCGCGCTGGGCCGCCCCGATGCCCGTGCCGAGCGCCACCAGCCCGGCCGCCATGACGAGCAGCAGCACGAGCTTGTCCGCGGTGCCGAACAGGGCGATCGCGGCGTCCTTGACCGGGGCCGGGACGGCGTCCACGAGCACCCCGCCCACCGCCGTGAGCGGTGCGCCGACCGGCCCGGTCACCCACGCCAGCAGCTCGGCCAGGCCCACGGCGAGGGCGGTCGCGGCGACGCCGGCGAGGATCCACGGGCCGAGCTCGGCGGGGTGGCGTCGTCGTCGCCCGGTGTCCGGACGGTCCGCGGTGGAGGTCATGCGCGTCAGCGTGTCACGCGGTCCTGACACCTGCCTGGACGAGCGCGTCGGCGAACCGCTCGAGCGCCTCCTGGCCCACCACGTCCCCCGGCAGCAGCGGGACCTGCAGCAGCGGGACGTCCGGGAGGGCGCGGCGCAGGGTGGCGACGTGCACCTCCTCGAGGGCGCGGCGCTCGGCGAGGAAGTCCCCGGCGTCGGCCGGCGAGCGCTTGTTGAGCACGAGCGCCCCGACGTGCACGCCGGCGCGGACCAGCTGCTCGTGCAGCTCGACGGTCTCGAGGACGGGCAGCCGTTCGGCCGCGAGGACGATGACGAAGCTGCACCGCTCGGCGTCCACCAGCACCTCCCGCAGCGTCTCGAAGCGCTCGCGGCGGCGCAGCAGGATCCGCCGGATCTCGAGGTCCCGCTCCTCGCGGGGGTCCCGGGGCCGTTCGGTGCCCACGATGCTCTCGCTCGCGGCGTCCCGGTCCTCGAGGCCCCGCAGGGCGGCGCCGAACTTCTCCGCCCGGCCGCGGCGCCGCAGCAGCCCCTCGGTCCAGGCGGACATGATCTCGGGCAGGGCCATGAGCCGGGCGGTGTGCCCGGACGGGGCGGTGTCGAAGACGATGAGGTCGTAGTCGGCCGGGCCCGTGTCCACGAGCTCGGCGATCCGCTCCAGCACCGCCGACTCGTGGGTGCCCGGCGAGTCGCGGGCGAGCTCCATGTGCTTGTCGACCTCGGCGGCGAGGTGTTCGGGCATGAGCCGGCGGATGGTGGCGCCCACGGCGGCGAGGTGGGCGTCGGTCGTGGCGACCGGGTCCACCTCGATGCCGTCGAGGACGCCGCTCGCCGGCCCGCCGCCGGGACCGCTCGGGGAACCGCCGCCGGGGCTCCCGAGGTCCCGGGCGAGCGGGGTGATCCGGTCCCCGATGGGACGCTCCCACAGGTGCCCGAGGTTGTGGGCGGGGTCGGTCGAGACGACCAGCACCCGCCGGCCGGCGCGGGCCTGGGCGAGGGCGGTGGCGGAGGCGACCGCGGTCTTGCCGACACCGCCCTTGCCGCCGACGAACAGGACCCGGCGGGAGGCCGCGAGCTCTAGCAGCATGAGACGTGCTCCAGGGGTGAGCGCTCCATGCCCATCCGCCGGTGCCAGTCGTGGAAGCGGTCGTAGACCACGGGCAGCAGCTCCACGGTGTAGTAGCTGGCGGGGTTGGGCACACCGAGGGCCTCGGAGAGCACCAGCATCATGAACAGGTCCTCCTCGTCGCGCTGGGCGCGGGCGAAGGTGCGCCGGTAGGGCGCCACGTAGAACTCGTGCAGGCCCGCGCCGAGGCGGGCCTGCACGGTGCGCAGCCGGTCGAGGACCGTCACCGGCTCACCGGGAGGACCGCTTCCCCGGCCCCGCGGGGACGCGGGCGTCCTCGTCGAGCTCGGGCGGACTCTTCCGGGCCGCGTTCATCGCGGTCACGGACTCGACGATGACCCACAGGGCCGCGATCAGGATGATGACGTCGAGCACGAGCAGGAACCAGTTCTCGGCCGCGTAGAACTGTCCCAGCTGGACGATGAGGGCGTAGACCGACATCACCAGCAGGAACACGAGCGGGACGAGCACCGGCAGCACCGGACGGCCCTTGCGCAGCAGGATCACCGCGATCATCGACAGCGTCAGGCCGGCCAGCAGCTGGTTGGTGGTGCCGAACAGCGGCCAGATCAGCAGACCGCCCGAGCCGTCCGCGCCGGCGCCGAAGGTGAGGCCCATGGCCACGCCGAGGACGACGACGGTGGCCAGCGCCTTGTTGATGCTGAACCCCATGATGTGCGCCGCCTCCTGGACCACGAACCGCTGCAGCCGGATGCCGGTGTCCATGGTGGTGGCCGCGAACAGCACGGCCATGGTGGCCAGGATGGTGGCGCTGAGCCCGGCGGGAATGCCCAGGCCCTGGTTGACGATGGCGCCGCCGCCCTGCACGAAGGCGGCCACGCCGCCCTGCCCGAACTCGGTGTAGACGGCCTCCCAGTCGGCGATGGTCCGGAACCCGGCGGTGGTCGCGATGATGGCGCCCAGTGCCAGGAGCCCCTCGCCGACCGCCCCGAAGTAGCCGACGAAGCGGGCGTCCGTCTCCTTGTCCAGCTGCTTGGAGGACGTCCCGGAGGCCACGATCCCGTGGAACCCGGAGATCGCACCGCACGCGATGGTCACGAACAGCAGGGGCACCAGGCTCGGCGTGCCCTCGGGCACGGAGTCGTTGAACGCGGGGGCCACCACGGTCGGCGCGGAGATCAGCACCGCCCCGTAGAGGATGCCCAGGGCGATGAACAGCTGGAGTCCGTTGATGTAGTCGCGCGGCTGCAGCAGCATCCACACGGGCAGCACCGAGGCCACACCGGCGTAGAGGAACAGGACCACGATCCAGAACGCGGTGGCGGAGAGGCCGAGGATCGTCTCCGGCAGCACCACCGGGAACCGGTCGCCGATCAGGATCAGGCTGTAGAGGGCCACGACGCCGACGACGGACACGAGCGGGAGGTTCCACTTGAACCGGTAGATGGCCTGGCCGATGAGCAGGGCGACCACGATGGCGCCCCAGGTGGGGATCACCGCCGTGGGCGTGCCGACCAGGAGGCCGGCGATGACCACGGCGAACGCGGCGTTGACCATGAGCAGCACGAGGAAGATCACGACCAGGAACAGGTTGCGCCCGCGGCGGCCGATGTACTGCCCGGACAGGGACCCGATGGACTTGCCCTTGTGCCGGTTGGAGGCCCACAGCGCACCGAGGTCGTGGATGCCGGCGAAGAAGACGGTGCCGATGGTCACCCACAGGAAGGCCGGCACCCAGCCCCAGATGACGGCGATCGCGGGCCCCACGATGGGTGCCGCTCCCGCCACGGAGGTGAAGTGGTGGCCCCACAGCACGTACTTGTTGGTGGGCACGTAGTCCACGCCGTCACCCAGTTCGTGGGCGGGGGTGACGAAGGAGTCCTGGAGCTTGTAGATCCGGCGGGCCAGGAACCTCGAGTACAGCACGTACCCCAGGATCATCATGGCCACGCCGACCACGGCGAGGACGATGGAGTTCATGTCGCTCCGATCTCGGTGGAGGTGGCGGCGGCGATGGATGTTCGCCGGGTCACCATGCTACCGCCGGGTGACCGGGATCACGGGTTGCACGCGGACGCACCGGAACCGCTCCACCGGAGGCGCACGCAGCCCTCCGACGCGCGGCGCCGGTCACGCCGGCGCCATGATCGAGAAGGACTCCCGGTCCGGTCCGGCCACGACCGCGAGCCGCCCGTACTGGAAGTCGAGGGGGTCCTCCATGACCGCGCCGCCGGCGTCGCGCACGCGCTGGACGGCGGCGTCGACGTCCTCCACCTGGAAGCAGACGGACCAGACCGCGGGCGCGTTCTCCGCCGCCGGATCGGTCCCGCCGATGCCGCCGGCGGGACGCTCCCCGCGCGGCACCGTGAACGTGGCGTAGGGCACGCCCTCCTCGCCGATGTCCTCGTAGTGGTAGCCGAAGACCTGGGCGTAGAAGTCGCGGGCGGTGTGGTGGTCGGGGGTCATGAGGTCGCACCAGGCCACGGTCCCGGGCACGTCGACCGCCGTGAACCCGATGTGCTCCCCGGCCTTCCAGGTCCCGAACGTGGCCCCGGTGGGGTCCTGGAAGATCCCCATCCAGCCGAGGCGCCCCACCTCCACGGGCTCCACCAGCTGCGTCCCTCCGGCGGCGAGGACCCGCTCCGCGCAGAGGTCGCTCCGGTCCGAGGCGAGGTGGACCTGCCACACGTGCGGGACGCCCGTCAGGTCCGGGGCCGCCGGGGAGAGCCCGGCCGCGGGACGGCCGTCCACGAGGGCGTTGCAGTAGCCGCCGTGCTCGGGGTCCGGGCTGCCGTACTCCCAGCCGAGCACCCGGCGGTAGAACTCCTGCGTGCGGCCGAGATCGGACGCCGTCAGGTCGGCCCAGCAGGGCGTTCCGGCGGGCCAGGCCTCGTTGCGCTGTGTCATGACGGGCTCCTTTCCGACACGGCCAGGGTACGCCGCGTCCCCGGTGCCTCTCGGGAAACGCGCGGGGATCGTTACCCACCCGCCACCCGCCCCGCCGGAGGCTGAGCCGCGAGATCGCCGACGACGGTGCCCCGCACGGCGGCGTGACCGGTGTCTGCGCCCTCGGCGACGGCGGGGGACCCGTGGGTGTTCCAGGGGGCTTCGGCGGCAGAATGGGGGCAGACCGTCGTCGTCGACCACCCCGGAGGATCCTTTGACCACGCTGCACGACTTCACCGCCACGACCCTCGACGGCCGCGAGCAGCCGCTGTCCGCGTACGCCGGGAAGGTGGCGCTCGTGGTCAACACCGCGAGCGAGTGCGGGTTCACGCAGCAGTACGAGGGCCTCGAGCAGCTGTGGCGGAACTTCAGACAGGACGGTCTCGTGGTGCTGGGCTTCCCGTGCGACCAGTTCGGGCACCAGGAGCCGGGCACCGAGGAGGAGATCGCGGACTTCTGCAGCCGCAACTACGGGGTCACGTTCCCGATGTTCGAGAAGGTCGACGTCAACGGTCCCGGCGCCCACCCGCTCTGGTCGTGGCTGCGCGAGGAGAAGGGCGGGATCATGGGCGACGACGTCAAGTGGAACTTCACCAAGTTCCTCGTGGGCCGGGACGGGCACGTGATCCGCCGCTTCGCCCCGAAGACCTCGCCGGCGCAGCTCGCCGGCAGCATCGAGTCGGCGCTGGCCCACGGGGAGGAGCCCTCCGGGACGCGCTGAGGCGGGTCAGCGGCGCGCCATCTCCCGCAGCGTGTCCGCGAGGGCGGCCAGCCCCCGGTCCAGCTCCTGGTCGGTGATCACCAGCGGGGGGCTGAGCCGGATGGTGGAGCCGTGGGTGTCCTTGGCGAGGATCCCGTGGGCCGCCAGCCGTTCGCAGCACTCCCGGCCGGTGCCCAGCTGCGGGTCGATGTCGATCCCGGCCCACAGACCGCGACCGCGCACCGCGGCCAGCCCCAGCGGGGCCAGCTCGGCGAGGCCGGTGTGCAGCTTCTCCCCCATGACCCGCGCCCGCTCCTGGGGCTCCCCGGTGGCGAGGAGGGCGACGACGGCGCGGCCGACGGCGGCGGCCAGCGGGTTCCCGCCGAACGTGCTGCCGTGCTGGCCGGGCCGCAGCACGGACAGGACGTCCGCGCGGCCCACGACCGCCGACACCGGCAGGACGCCCCCGCCCAGGGCCTTGCCCAGCAGGTAGAGGTCCGCCTCGACGCCCTCGTGCTCGCACGCCAGCGTCCGGCCGGTGCGCCCCAGCCCGGACTGGATCTCGTCCGCGACGAGCAGGACGTCCTGCTCGGCCGTGCACCGCCGGACGCCCTGCAGGTATCCCGGGGGCGGCACGACCACACCGGCCTCGCCCTGGATCGGCTCCAGCAGCACCGCGACCGTGTCGGGGGTGACGGCTCGCTCGAGGGCCGCGAGATCCCCGAACGGGACGGTGACGAAGCCCGGCGTGTAGGGGCCGTAGCCGCGGCGCGCCTCGTCGTCGTCGGAGAAGCTGACGACCGTGGTGGTGCGGCCGTGGAAGTTCCCCGCCGCCACGACGATCTGCGCCCGGTCCGGGGCCACCCCCTTGCGCTCGTAGCCCCACTTGCGGGCGACCTTGATCGCGGACTCGACCGCCTCCGCGCCGGTGTTCATCGGCAGCATCATCTCCTGGCCCAGCAGGGCGCACAGCTCCCGTGCGAAGGGGCCGAGCTGGTCGTTGTGCACGGCGCGGCTGGTCAGCGTCACACGCTCCAGCTGGGCCCGGGCCGCGTCGAGGACCGCGGGGTGGCCGTGCCCGAAGTTCAGCGCCGAGTAGCCCGCGAGGAAGTCGAGGTACTCGCGGCCCTCCACGTCCGTCACGGTCGTGCCCCGGGCGCGGGCGACCACCACGTCCAGCGGGGAGTACGTGCGCGCGGTGTAGCGCTCGGCGGTCGCCACGAGCTCCCGCGAGCTCGCGCCGTCGCGGCCGGCCGTGGCCGCAGGATCGACGACCTGCGTCGGGGCGTGGTTCATGGGGTTCCTCCCGGATCCTCGCTGGTGTTCTCTGGAGCCTGTGGTCCCAGCCCACCACGTACAACGCCGCGAACCGCGCATTCCAGTCCCGGCCCGGCGCCGTCCGTCCACTCCCGACCCGCAGGAGGCACCGTGTTCCCAGACTTCGCCGCTCAGGACGTCCCCGTGGCCGACGGCACGATCCACGCCCGCACCGGCGGGGACGGCCCGCCCGTGCTCCTGCTGCACGGCTTCCCGCAGACCCACGCCATGTGGCACCACCTCGCCCCCGTGCTGGCCCAGGAGTTCACCGTGGTCGCGGCCGACCTGCGCGGCTACGGCCGCTCCCGCACGAGCAGCGAGGACCACACCTTCCGGGCGATGGCCGCCGACCAGGTGCAGCTCATGCGGGAGCTGGGCCACGACCGGTTCTCCGTCGTCGGGCACGACCGCGGCGCCCGGACGGCCCACCGGATGGCGCTCGACGCCCCCGGCGCCATGGCGTCCGTGGCCCTGCTGGACATCCTCCCCACCCTGGAGGTGTGGCGGTCGATGGACGCGTGGCTGGCCCGGCAGTACTACCACTGGGCGTTCCTCGCCCAGGGCGAGGGGCTGCCGCAGACCCTGATCGGGCACGACCCCGTGTACTTCGTGCGCCGCACGCTCCAGGGGCTCAGCGGCACGCAGGTCCCGTTCGACCCGGCCGCGCTCGCCGCCTACGAGGACGCGGCGCGGGACCCCGCCGTGGTCGACGCCTGGTGCCGCGACTACCGCGCGGCCGCCGGCCCGGACGTCGAGATCGACGAGGCGGACGAGCACGAGCAGCGGGACCTCCCGACCCTCGTCCTGTGGGGCTCGCAGGGCCGGGTCGGCGCCCGCGAGGACCCGCTCGCGCTGTGGCGGCGGCACTTCCCGCAGGCCACGGGCCGGGCCGTGGCCGCCGGCCACTTCCTCGCCGAGGAGCGGCCCGAGGAGGTCGGCGCGGCGGTCCTGGCGCACCTGCGCGCCGCGTGGACGCAGGGACGGCCCCGGCGCGGTGGTCCGCGCCGGGGCCGTCCCGGGGTGGTGCCGGGTGCGGGTCAGCCGTTCTCGTAGTCGGTGATGGCCTCGACCTTGGCCGCGGAGGCGCTGGTGGTGTCGAAGGTGTAGCCCAGCCACTCCTTGGCCAGGCGCCGGGCCAGCTCCAGGCCGACGACCCGCTGACCCATGCACAGCACCTGGGCGTTGTTGGAGAGCACCGAGCGCTCCACCGAGTAGGAGTCGTGGGCGGTCACGGCCCGGATCCCGGGCACCTTGTTCGCCGAGATCGCCACGCCCAGGCCCGTGCCGCAGATCAGCAGCGCACGGTCGGCCTCACCGGCGGCGACCTTCCGGGCGGCGTCGACGGCCACGTGCGGGTAGTCCGTGTTCTCCGTCTCCGAGACCCCGACGTCCACCACGCTCTCCACGCGGTCGTCGGCCTCCAGATCCCGGCGCAGGGCCTCCTTGTAGTCGAATCCGGCGTCGTCGCCGCCGATCACGATCCGCAGCTTCTGCTCGGCCAT